>VFMC01000537.1:0-606 GCA_006515795.1 Acidimicrobiaceae bacterium
CTCGCGCGCCGACGACTGGGTGCAACGGAGGCGTGAGCCATCCGTCGTCGCCCCACAGGGCGAGCACGTCGGCGATCGCCGACACCGGGGGCACCCCTGAGCAGGTCACGGCCTCGGCCAGTTCCTGCGATACCGCTCGACGAGCCACCTGTTGAACTGGACGTGGCTTGCCTCCTGCCACGAGTACGGGCCGCGGGCTGCGTAGCGGCTCTGCAGGCCGCGCTGCACCTTGGCGGTGGCATCCTGGTCCTGCTTCACGAACACCTGCACGCCGGCGTCGCTCATCTGCAACAGGTGATCGAACATCGGGTGTTCGAGGGCCGACGGATGGAAGAGGTAACCGATCTCGACGTCGATGGTGCCGGCTGTCTTCGGCCGGACGATGAAAAAGAAGGCCTGGTCCGGTGCAGTGCCGAAGCACAGGGTGGGAGGCATCAGGGCGAAGGTGGACCGCCACCGCTCCTCCTCGGTGAGGTCGGGGAAGATCGGCATCAACGCCTTGGTGGTGGCGTTGAACCCACCATCGATGTGCGTGTATCCGTTGGTGCGGAAGATGACGTTCGACGAGGGTGCCCACTCCACCGGGAAGGCGGCCAGCTCGCTCGG
>VFMC01000537.1:649-2868 GCA_006515795.1 Acidimicrobiaceae bacterium
AGCCGTCGTTGAAGTTCTCGAACATGACCTTCCAGTTCCACGGCAGATCGCTGAGCGTGAACGTGCCGGGGCACACGGCCTCTTCGAGGTTGTAGTTGGCGATGTACGGCTCGTAGGTGACCAGTGAGGGTGTCAACGGCGCGGCGGCGGCATCGAGGTTGACGAACACGAACCCCTGCCACTGCTCGACGGCCAGCGCCGGCAATGGGTGATCCTTCTTGTCGAAGGCCTCGGTGCGCTCCATCGCCGGCGCCCCCAGCAGCCGACCGGTGAGGTCGTAGCTCCACAGGTGGTACGGGCAGGTGAACTTCGTGCAGTTCCCTGCATCGTCCACAACCTGCATCCCGCGGTGCTGGCAGACCGCCGAGAACGCCCGCACCGAGCTGTCCTTGGCGCGGGTCACGATGATCGGCTCGCCGTTGGCCGTGGCGGTGAAGTAGTCGCCCACCTTCGGGATCAGGCTGGCGCGTCCGACGCACTGCCACTCGGTTGCGAACAACGCAGCGCGCTCGAAGGCCAGGAACTCGTCGGACGTGTAGATCTGCGGCGGCAGCGTGACCGCGCTGGCAACGTCGGTGATGCTCGCGTCGAACGAAGCGAGCAGCTCGTCGGTGAGCATGCTCATGCGGGCACTTCCTTTCGGGCCACCGAAACCCTGTCGGTGCTGCTGGGGCTGATCGGGTCGGGGTTGTCGATGTCGTGATCACGGAGGAGGAACTTGCGGATCTTGCCCACGCTGGTGCGCGGCAGTTCGTCGACCAGGATGATGTCGCGTGGCCGCTTCGACTTCGTCAGCCGCTCACCACACCACGCGTGCAGCTCGTCGACCGTCGGACCGTTCGCCGGGTCGGCCGCCACGACGAAGCCGACCGGCACCTCGTCGCGGATCGGATCGGGATGGCCCACCACCGCCGCCTCGAGCACGCCCGGGTGCGACGACAGCACCTGTTCGACCTCCACGGTCGACACGTTCTCGCCGGCCACCTTCAACAGGTCGGCGCGCCGGCCGTCGAAGGTGAACCTCCCCGCAGCGTCGCGGCGGGCACGGTCGCCGGTGAGGAGCCAACCGTCGCGGAAGGCTGCCGCGGTGGTGGTCGGATCGTCGAGGTAACCGGCGAACAGGGTGACGCCGGGGGTACCGCCGACGACGATCTCGCCGACTTCGCCGGGTGCCGCCTCCGTGCCGTCGGCACGCTGCACGCTGACCGAGCACCCGTCGGTGACGAACCCCATCGACGACGCGACCGGTGCGTCGGCGCGGTCGGTGAGCACGGCCGGGATGGTCTCGGTCATCCCGTACAGCTGGCGCGGCCTGCAGCCGATCACGCCCGCCGCGCCGCGGGCGAGGATCATGCGTATCGGAGCGGCGAACAAGCTGGCGTGCGTGGCGCCGTGGCGCGCCGCCTGGGTGAGGAAACCGCTCGCCGAGAACGTGTGCATGAGCGCCACCGAGGCACCGACCCCGATGGCCGAGGCGAAGCTGTAGTACTGCGCGTTGGCATGGAAGATGGGCAGCACCACGAGCTGGCGATGGTGGGCGGCGAGCCCGCACGCGGCAGCCATCGTGGTTCCGGCGAACGCATAGTTGGCCTGGGTGATCTCGACGCCCTTCGGCGCGCCGGTCGTGCCCGACGTGAACATCACCGCGGCGCGATCGAGCGGTGCGGGCACCGGCCAGGCATCGAGTGGGGTTTCACCGAACGCGGCGAGGTCGCCGTCGGCCTCGTCGATCTCCACCACGGGAAGGTCGGGCACAGCTGCTCGGTACGCGGCGGCGCGAGCCGTGGCACAGAAGCCGATCGCCGGGTGCGTGCGCGAGATGTGGCCGCGCAGCTCTGCGGTGGAGCCCATCGGGTCGCTCGGCACGATCCACGCGCCGAGCCCGGTGGCTGCCAACCACACCGCCACGAACGTGGGTGAGTTGGTGAGGGCCAGGTGAACGGCGCTGCCCCGTGTGACTCCCTTCTCGGCGAGGAAGCGTGCGGTGCGCGACACGGCCTGGTCGAACTCGCCGTACGACCACGCCAACACCCGGCTGTCGGGACGCTCGAAGAACAGGAACGGAGCATCCGCAGTGCGCTCGACGGCGCGTCGCCAGGCGCCGGTGAAGGTCTGCTCGGCTAAAGCTCGCCCAGCAACGGTCGGTGCGGTGCGCTCGGTCATGTCAATCGACACCTGTGAGCTGCCCGTCGGCGGCCGACAGCCCGAGCGGCGCGGCG
>VFMC01000119.1 GCA_006515795.1 Acidimicrobiaceae bacterium
GACGGCCTCTCCACCGCGTTCGACATGCCAACGCTGCTCGGCCTCGACAGCGACGATCCGATGGCGCTCGGCGAGGTAGGCAGGTGCGGCGTGGCCATCGACACCTTGGCCGACATGGAGGACCTCTATGCCGACATCGACCTGAGCGAGATCACCACGTCGATGACGATCAACTCGCCCGCGGCGGCGATCCTGGCGATGTTCATCGCCCAGGCCGAGAAGGCCGGCGTGCACCGCAGCCGGCTCGGCGGAACTCTGCAGAACGACATCTTGAAGGAGTACCAGGCACAGAAGGAGTTCGTGTTCCCCCCGCGGCAGAGCATGCGACTCGTGCGCGACACGATCCTGTTCACTGCCGCCGAGATGCCCCGCTGGCACAGCGTCTCCATCTCCGGGTATCACATTCGCGAGGCAGGCTCCACTGCGGCCGAGGAATTGGCGTTCACCCTTGCGAACGGGTTCGCCTACGTGGAGCTGGCAATGGCCGCCGGTTTGCCGATCGATTCGTTCGCACCGCGGCTCTCGTTCTTCTTCAACGCCCACATCGACTTCTTCGAAGAGATCGCCAAGTACCGCGCCGCACGCCGCATCTGGGCGCGGTGGATGAGGGACCGGTACGGCGCTCAGCTCGACCGGTCGCTGCAGCTGCGATTCCACACCCAGACTGCCGGGGTGTCGCTGACTGCGCAGCAACCAGAGGTCAACATCGTGCGCACCGCGATCGAGGCCTTGGCGGGGGTGCTGGGTGGTACTCAGAGCCTGCACACCAACTCGATGGACGAGGCGATGGCGTTGCCGACCGAGAGAGCGGCCCGCATCGCCCTGCGCACCCAGCAGGTGATCGCCTACGAGACGAACGTCGCCCACGTCGCCGACCCGCTCGGTGGTTCGTGGTTCGTCGAGGAGCTCACCGGCGAGATGGAGCGCCAGGCCGAGGAACTGTTCGCGCACCTCGACGCGATCGGCGGCGGATCGATGCTCGAGGGGTGCATCAGGGGCATCGAGGAGAACTGGTTCCAGGGGCGCATCGCCGATTCGGCCTACGAGCTGGAACGCAAGTTCAACCGCGGCGAGCGGGTGGTCGTGGGCGTCAACCGGTTCACCGAGGGCAACGACGACACGGGGTCGCTCGAGCTGCTCGAGATCACCAACGAAGACGAGGCGCGGCAACTCAAGCGGCTTGGTGCAGTGCGCAACGATCGCAACCGGGCCGCCGTCGACGACGTGCTCGCCAAGCTCGCCGCGGAGGCTGCCGACCCGGAGATCAACCTGATGCCGACGCTCATCGCGGCGGCTGGTGCCTATGCGTCTCTCGGCGAGATCATGAACACGATGGCCGGGGTGTTCGGCCGCCACGTCGAGGTGCCCACGATCTGACCGGCTCCGGTGCGGCGTTTGTGCACAAATGCACCGCGGCCGGTGCGTTCCTGCACAAACGCAGTGATCGCCGAGATCGACGCCAACCTGACAGAGTTCGGTGCGTGGACATCCGCGTCGCTTCCGACCCTGCCGGCGCGGCAGCCGTCGCTGCCGACACGATCGCCCGGCGGCTGCGTGCCGCTGCCGCTCGCCGCCCGCGTGTGGGGCTGGCGGCGAGTGGGGGATCCACGCCGGCGCTGATGTTCGCCGCGCTCGCCGAGATGCCATTGCCATGGGCACAGGTCGACCTCTACCAGGTGGACGAGCGCGTGGCGCCCGATGGCGACGCCGCCCGCAACCGCTCCCTCCTCGACGTGCTGCCGGTGCCGGCAGCGCAGATCGCTTCGATGCCGGTGACCGCGGTCGACCTGGCCCGAGGCGCACGCCGGTACGCATCGCGTCTGCCTGAGCGGCTCGACGTGGTTCATCTCGGCATCGGCACCGATGGCCACACTGCGTCATGGCCACCCGGCGACCCGGTGATCGCCGCCGCTGGAGACGTGGCGATCAGCTCGAAGTACCAGGGCCACGTGCGGATGACCCTCACACCACACGCCGTCAACCGGGCCCGCAACCGGGTCGTGCTGGTGACCGGCGCCGACAAGGCGGAGGTCGTGGCCCGATGGCTGCTCGGTGATACGTCGTTGCCGATCCAGGCGCTACGCCGTGCCAGTACCACCGTGGTGCTCGATCAGGCCGCGGCAAGTCATCTCAGGCCGACCGGCCTCGCCGCGGTCGCTCGCTAACGTCGGCCCCCGATGGACATCACCACGACCCCCGCATGGAGCGCTCTCGTCCGTGCGCCAAAGCCAAAGCCCGCCCACCTCCGCGAGCTGTTCGCCGCCGACCGCGATCGCGCGGCGCGGTACACGCTGACGATCGGCGACCTGAGGGTTGATCTTTCGAAGAACCTCGTCGACGAGCCCGTGATGAGAGCCCTGATCGAAGTGGTGGCGGCAAGCACCTTCGAGGAGCGGCGCCAGGCGATGTTCGCCGGCGAGGCGATCAACTCCACCGAGCGCCGAGCTGTGCTGCACACGGCGCTTCGCGCGCCGGCCGGCACCCGCGTGGATGTCGACGGGCACGACGTGGTGTCAGGGGTTCACCAGGTGCTGGCGGCGATGGCGGTGTTCGCCGAACGGGTCCGATCTGGTGAGTGGCGTGGCGCCGGTGGAGCGACTATCCGCACGGTGGTGAACATCGGCATCGGCGGCAGCGACCTCGGACCCGCGATGGCCTACCTCGCCACTCGGGCCTTCGGACGAGGGGATCTCTCGTGCCGGTTCGTGAGCAACGTCGACGGTGCCAACATCGCCGAGAACCTGGAGGGATTGGATCCGGCCACGACGCTGTTCGTGATCAGCTCGAAGACCTTCACCACGATCGAGACCCTCACCAACGCGAAGGCGGCCCGGGCGTGGCTGGTCGATGCGCTAGGGGTCGACGCAGTTCCGGCGCACTTCGTCGCCGTCAGCACGAACGCCGAGCAGGTCGAGGCGTTCGGTATCGACACGGCGAACATGTTCGGGTTCTGGGACTGGGTGGGTGGGCGCTACTCGGTGGACTCGGCGATCGGACTGTCGCTGATGATCGCGACCGGTCCCGATCGGTTCCGCGAGTTCCTCGACGGCTTCCATCTCGTCGACCGTCACCTGTGCGACACGCCACTGCACGCCAACGTCCCCGTGGTGATGGCAGCGCTCGGCGTCTGGTACAGCAACGTGCTCGGCGCGGAGACGAAGGCCGTTCTGCCGTACGCCCACGACCTGCGCCGCTTTCCTGCGTACCTCCAGCAGCTCGACATGGAATCGAATGGCAAGAGCGTGCACCTCGACGGAACACCGGTGGCCACCACGACTGGGGCCGTCGTGTGGGGTGAACCGGGCACGAACGGTCAGCACGCCTTCTACCAGTTGCTCCACCAGGGAACTCGCCTGGTGCCGATCGACTTCATCGGCTTCGCCCGGCCAAACCACGCCCGAGTCGAACAGCACGACCTGCTCATCTCCAACCTGTTCGCCCAAGGCGAGGCGCTGGCGTTCGGCAAGACCCTCGCCGAGGTGCGCGCCGACGGGGTGCCGGAGCACCAACAGGCGCACCGCGTGTTCCCGGGCAATCGCCCGAGCACCACGATCATGGCGCCGCAGCTCACGCCTTCTGTCCTCGGGCAGCTGATCGCGCTGTACGAGCACATCGTTTTCGTGCAGGGATGCGTGTGGGATGTGAACAGCTTCGACCAGTGGGGTGTCGAGCTGGGCAAGGCGCTCGCCAACCGGATCACACCGGAGCTCGCCGGCGTTGAACCGACGATGCACGACAGTTCCACCGCGGCGCTCATCGACTGGTACCGAGCCAACCGCACCTGAGCGCCGTCCGCGAATCAGGCTTGCGCGAAGCCGACCGTGTTCGTGCCCACGTCGATCCGGTACGTGTCGTGCACGAACATCGGCGCGTCGCGTTCCTTCACGGTCTCGACCATCCGGTACTCGGCGAGCCAGGTGGTGGGCGTGACGGTGTGGAGGATGTAGCCGCGATGCTCGAGCTCGGCATCGAGGATGTCGGGGAACGCCTTGACGATGTCGGTGACGACAGGGTCGACGAGACCGCCGGAGGAGATCGATGTCGCGACGAACTCCACTCCCACCGGCGTGCCCGTGCCGGGCATGCCCGACCGCAACGTGCCCGTGCCGGCAAGGTGGATGTCGCCGGTGAGCACGACGACGTTGTCGGCGTGTGCATCTTCTTGCTCGATCGCGAGACGGTCGAGGATGCGGTTGCGGTTCACCGGATAGCCGTCCCACTGGTCGTAGTTCAGAACAGCGCCGGCCAGGGTGAGGTCGCCGAAGACGGTCTGCTGGCCGATCACGTTCCACGTCGCCGTGCTCGAGGTGAGCTCGTCGAACAGCCAGGCCTCCTGCTCGTCGCCGAGCATCGTGCGGGCCTCGTCGAAGGTCTCCGGGCAGGCGGGCTCGAGGCTGAGACCCGGGTCGCCACACGCCTGGTCGGACCGGTACTGGCGTCCGTCGAGCAGGGTCAGGTTCAGCAACGATCCCCACCGCGCCGCCCGGTAGATGCGGTACTCGGCCTGCGGGTCGTCGCCAGGGGGCGGGAGGGCGACCGGCTGATTCTCCCACCACGCCTGATACGCATCACGACGCCGTTGGGCGAACGCGGCTTGGTCGGCGGCATCCTGGGGAGTGAGCCCCGCATAGTTGTTCTCCACCTCGTGGTCGTCCCAGATCACGTACCAGGGACACGCGGCGTGGGCGGCCTGCAGGTCGGGGTCGGTCTTGTACAACGCATAGCGATTGCGGTAGTCGTCGATGCTGACGATCTCGTCGGTGCCGTGGCTGCGCACGTTCACACCGTCGATGCCGGCGGCCTGGTTGCCTTCGTAGATGTAGTCGCCGAGCCAGATCGCGAAGTCCGGCTGCTTGTCGGCGAGGTCGCGCTGGGCGGTGTAGAAGCCATGTTCGTAGTGCTGGCAGCTTGCGCTGGCGAATCGCAGCAGCTCGGGTTCGGCGTCGGTCGACGGCGCGGTCCGAGTGGTGCCAATCGGGCTGGTGTGTCCGCCGGCGTGGAATCGGTAGTACCAGGTGCCGGCATCGACGGTGGCGTTCACGTGCACGCTGTGGCCGTGGCCGGGCCGGGCGGTCTCGATCCCGTCGTAGCCGATCTCGGTGAACTCGGGGTCGAGGGCCATCTCCCACCGCACGTCGAAGTCGTCGGCGGGCATGCCCCCTCCGGCGAGGGGGTCGAGCGCCAGCCGGGTCCACAGCACGACGCTGCCGACCCCGGGGTCGCCACTGGCCACGCCCAAAGTGAAGGGGGAGGCATCGAACTGTGGGCCCGGGTCGGATGTGGTCGTGGTGGCGGCTTCGGCGACGGTCGTGGCAACCGGGGCAACAGTGGAGCCGGAATCGGGGGTCTTGGCGTCGGTAGGCGACGGCAGGGGAGCTGTCCCGACCGTCGCCTGGTCGTCGGAGCACGAGGCAACGAGCACCGCGACGGTGCTCACGAGGAACAGGCGTCGCGAGATGGGTTGCATCGGGCCAGTCTTGCCGACGGCGAAGGGCCGGCGCGACGCGCTGCTGCACCGGTGACGACCCGGCGACCGAACCCCGGGTCGCCGGCACCGCTTCGAGTGGGGGAGAATTGAGGCCATGACCAAAGCTGCGCCGAGCACCGATGGCTGATCGCGTGCTCGTCGCCAAGGTCGGACTCGACGGCCACGACCGGGGTGTGAAGGTCGTGGCCCGCATCCTTCGCGATGCCGGGTTCGAGGTGATCTACACCGGGCTGTTCCAGACCGCCGAGAAGGTGGCGGCGGCAGCGATCGACGAGGACGTCGACGCGGTCGGGCTGTCGATGTTGAGCGGCGCGCACATGACGCTCGCCCCATTGGTCGTGGATCGGCTGCGGGCCCTCGGCGTGGACATCCCAGTCGTCGTCGGCGGCATCATCCCGGTCGGCGATGCGGCGAAGCTCCGCGAGGCGGGCGTCGCGGGAGTGCTGACCCCTGGGGCAACCGCCGACGAGGTGGTCGCCGTGGTTCGCGAGGCGATCGCCGCGAACCGGCGCTGATCCACCTACGCTCCGAGGATGCCGTCGTCGCCCGTCGAGCGCGTCACCAGCTTGCTGGCGCTGCTGCTCGAGCGGCGCACCTCGCTCACGTTGCGACAGATCACCGACGAGCTGAGCTCGATGTATCCGGCGGGGCCGGCGGCGCTGCGCGGTGCGTTCGAGCGCGACAAGGCGTTGTTGCGCGACATCGGTGTGCCGATCGAGACCGAGGTGCTCGGCGGCGATCAAGCGGGGGAGACGGCGTACCGCATCGACCGCGATCGCTACGAGCTGCGCGGTCTCGACCTCGACGACGACGAGCGGCGGGCGCTCCAGGTGGCGGTGGCCGCGACGAGGTCGGAAGTAGGGCAGGAGGGGGTGTGGAAGTTGGGTGGTGCGGTCGCCCGGCTGCCCACGGTGGTCGCCAATCTGCCGCAGCTCGAGGTCTTGCCGGCGTTGCGATCGGCGATCGGTTCGCACCAGTCGATCGGCTTCCGGTATCGCCGGCTCGACCGGGTTCTCGACCCCTATGGCCTGTTGCTCCGCCGCGGGTTTTGGTACGTGATCGGCCACGACCACGGCCATGGCGAGCGGCGCACCTATCGCGTCGACCGGATCGAGGGTGACGTCACCATCATCGCCGGCTCCACGTTTCGTCGTCCGGACGATTTTCGCCCCGACCTGGAGTTTCCCGACGATCCCAAGCAGCTCGGTTCCGATGGCACCGACGAGGTGCGTCATGCGGTCGTCGCCGTGCAGGGCGGCATCGCCGAGCTCGTCCGCCGCGACCTCGGCGATGCCGCGGTGCGCGCCGATCCTCCTGGGGGCCCAGTGCTGTTCGACGTGCCGTGCTCGAACCAGGCGGCTTTTCGCTCGTGGCTCCTGGGGCTCGGCCTGCATGCGGAGGTGCTCGCTCCCGATGACGTCCGCGCCGACGTGATCGCATGGCTCACGCAGCTGGCAGCAGGTTCGAGTTCCGACGAGGCGAGTCGAGCGTGAAGGCACGGCCGGGCCCGCGCCCGTTGAACGATCGAATCCGGCGGCTCCTCGTGATCCTCCCCTGGCTGATGGAACGCCGCCGCGCCACGCTCACGGAGATGTCGGAGCGGTTCCAGATGAGCGAGAAGGA
The DNA here is from genome assembly GCA_006515795.1 of Acidimicrobiaceae bacterium. Classification (GTDB taxonomy): domain Bacteria; phylum Actinomycetota; class Acidimicrobiia; order Acidimicrobiales; family Ilumatobacteraceae; genus VFMC01. The sequence goes on from VFMC01000119.1 coordinate 7,112, forward strand.
TCTGATCACCGACCTCGAGCAGGCTGCCACCTGTGGACTCCCCCCGTTCATCGATGAGTTCGTCGACCTGTTCATCGACGACGACGGGGTGGTCGAGGTCGGCGTGCCGCGCTTCTTCACCAGACCGCTGCGACTCACCGCGCCCGAAGGTTTCGCTCTGCTGGCTGCCGGCAAGGCCGCGTTGGCCATGCCCGGGGTCGAGGCCGACGGCCCGCTCGCTCGTGCGCTGGCGAAGCTCGAGGTGGTGCTCGGCGAAGACGGCATGGTGCTCGACCTCGGGCAGCCTCCGGCGACCGCCGACCTCGCCGCCGCAGCCGAGACGGCCTCGGTGGTGAAGATCGTCTACTGGTCCGCCTCGAGCGACGAGATCACCGAGCGGCTCGTCACCCCCCGCGCCGTGTTCGCCGATCGCGGCCGCTGGTACGTGGTGGCCGACGACGACCGGTCTGGCGAAGAACGAACGTTCCGAATCGACCGGATCACCGAGTGGCAAGTCACCGCGACTTCGGTTGCCGCGCGTGTCGTGTCGCCGCCGACGGGACAGGCATGGTTCGACGAGCTGTCAGACCTCGGCACCGTCACGCTCCGCCTCCGGCCCGCTGGCCGCTGGGCTGCCGAGCAGTACCCGCTGCGATCGACACGAGCCGACGGCGACGATTTGGTGGTCGACATGGCGG
>VFMC01000120.1 GCA_006515795.1 Acidimicrobiaceae bacterium
ATCGCCGCCAGGCGGCACGTGCCGGGCCGGCGGCAGGCGCGCCCGCTCGCCCCGCCGCCGATCAGTGCCGAGCGGCAGATGCTCGACAAGACGGCCAAGGATCTGAAACAGGCCTACCTCAACCAGCTCGGCACGATCCGCGGCATCGAGCGGTCGCTCGCCGCGGCGCGTCACGGCTCGGCGCAGCACACCGAGTCGTTCACCACACCTGCCGTCGAGCGATCGGCGCCTGACGTGTCGGTGGTGATCCCGCTCTACGACCAGGGCCACTACCTACGTGAGGCGATCGACTCGGTGGTCGCGGCGAGCGCCGGGGTGGCGGTGGAGGTGATCGTGGTGGACGACCACTCCACCGACCGATCGCTCGACGACGCCCGAGCCATCGCCGACGACCTCTGCTGGTTCCCGATCACGATCATCGCCAGAGCAGCCAACGGTGGGCTGGCGATGGCGCGCAACACCGGTTTCGCCGCCGCCAGAGCGCCGTACGTGCTGGCCCTCGACGCCGACAACGTGCTCTACCCGACCGGGCTGGCGCGCCTCGCCGAACACCTCGACAAGGCGCCCGACGACGTGGTGGCGGCCTACGGCCTGCTGGAGCGGTTCGACGAGCGCGGCGCCCTCGGGCTGACCAGCCACCTCCCGTGGGACGTCGACCTGCTCGTGCACGGCGCCTACATCGATGCGATGGCGCTGTTCCGCCGTGAATCGTGGAGCGAGCTCGGCGGGTACGCCGCCGATGACGGCATCTACGGCTGGGAGGACTACGACCTGTGGCTCCGCGCCGCCGAACACGGTCAACGGGCATCGCTGGTCACCGCGATCGTCGGCCGGTACCGTGAGCAACCAGGATCGATGCGCAAGATCAGCGACATCGACATGGCATCGAACTTCGTCACCCTCCGAGAACGGCACCCGCGACTCCCATGGCCGAGCTGAACCCCGACACCGAGCGCGCCCTGCGCACCCGCATCGCCGAGCTCGAAGCTCTGCTGGCGGCCCGCACCCAGACCATCGTCGGCCTCGGCGCCCGCATCGCCGAACTGCAGGGCGACGCGCCGCCGCAGACCGCCGAACGGCTGCGCGCCGCCGAGGCGGAGCTGGCCCAGCTGCGCGCCACCAAGGTGATCCGCTACAGCTCGGTGCCGCGGCGGTTGTACGCCAGGATCCGGCGGATGATCGGTGGCTGAGCGGCGCCCCCTCCCCGAAGCTCCGGTCGCCGACAACCAGCTGATCGACGAGCTGATCGACGAGCTCGAAGGCGCGCTCGCCGCCGCGAGAGATCAGCTACGCCTGCTCAGGGGCAGTTTGGCCACCCTCATCGGGTTCTTGGAGCGACCCTCCGGCTAGAATTGCTACAGGTCGCACGTCATCGTGCCGATTCCTGCAGCGGGCCCACTCTGGAGGTTGTTCGTTGCGGTTTCGTCGGTGCGCGGTGGTTGCCGTGCTGGTCAGTTCATCTTTGGTGTCGATCGTCGGCGCGCATCCCAACGTCGACATCGCGCCGGCCTTCTCGCCACCGCCGGCACTGTCGACCGGCGGCGACTACGCCACCGACACCTTCGGCGACCCGTGGGACTTCTCGAACGACGCCGACGTACCACCGCAGCCGCTGATCGGTAGCGAGAACAGCTACGGCATCGCCCGCAACGCCAACGGCACCCTCACCGTTGCCTCGGTGAACAACTCGACGGTCAAGCTGGTGCGCACCTGGGGAGTGGAGCTGCCATGGGGTCGCGACGGCCTGCTCCACCCGGTCGACGCGAGCCGTTACACCCAGCTCTCGTTCTCGATGTACGTGGGCGTGAACCTGAACATGGCGGTGCACTACTGGACCGATGCCGGCACCGAGGGCTTGTACCCCTTCTACCCCGACGCAGGATGGGGGCAGTACAGCTTCGACCTGCGCAACACAGCTGGAAACCCGCCCGGCTACCAAGCGCCGTGGGCCGGCAAGATCGTGCGCCTCGAGCTGCTTCGCGGCGGTACACGCTTCGGCGGCAACCCGGTGGCCGACATCACGCTCGACTGGGTTCGCCTCCACCGCGCCGACGCGTCGGTGACGCCGCCGACAGGCGTGCCGATGCCGGTGGTGCTCACGCCCAGCGAGGAAGGCGGCGCCGACTACGCCACCTCGAACGGCAACCCGTGGGACTTCGCCGGCCCCGACGACGTCGCCTCGACCGGCGACATCGCCAACATCGCCTTCAATGGCGCCGACATGACCGGCACCACGGTGCGCAACGACTCGTTCGTCGAGCTGCCGTTGCGCTCGGAGACCAACCCCGACCGGTACCACCGGGCCACCGTCGACGTCTGCTACGACGGCCCGATGAGCTTCGCCAACGCCCCCGGCGGTGGCATGAACGCCCGCTTCGCGTGGCTTCCCGTGGGCGGGCCAGGGTGGAGCGAGACCCAGGACATCATCATCTACCCCGGCTGCAACCGGATGACGGTCGACCTGGCCACCACGCCGGCAGTGGCCGTGAACGACGAGAACACCTTCTTCAAGCTCGGCTGGCGCGGGCAGCGCTTCGACCAGCTCCGCTTCGATGTCGACGAAGACCCCGGATCCCGGAACTTCACGCTGCGCGAGATCAAGCTGGCCGACGACGCCGCCTTCGCGAGCAGCTACCCGATCACGTTCGCCGACAACGCGGGTGTCGGTGGCAGCGCCGAGATCTACGTCACGACGAACCGCGGGCTGTACGACGGCACACGCATCGCCACGATGCCCGTCGCCGCCGGAGTGAACACGTTCAACTGGAACGGCACCAGCGCCACGGGCCAGGTGCTGCAGAACGCGACGTACTGGGTGTACGTCGTCATCCGCAACGCATCGAAGGTCGGGACCGCCTACTCCACCGGCCCGGTCAGGTTGGAGAAGCCGGTGCCGGCGATGCCGAGCTTCTTCGTGCCGCTCACCCCTGCTCGACTGCTCGACACCCGCACCGGCGACCGTCGACGGTCCCACCACGGCCGGGTACCTCACCGCTTGGCCGAGCGGCCAGGTGCGCCCCGATGCGTCGAACCTCAACTTCGTCGCCGGTCAGACCGTGCCCAACCTGATCACCGTGAAGACCGGGGCGAACGGCAAGGTGAACGTCTTCAACTCCACCGGGGCGGCCAACGTGATCGCCGACGTGGTTGGCTACTACACGTCGGTCGCGCCGCCGGGTGGCGGCCGGTTCACACCGCTCACCCCGGACCGTGTGCTCGACACCCGCACCGGGATCGGGCGTGGCGGTGTTGCCGGTGCCGTCGACCCGGGCCAATCGATCGACCTGCAGGTGACGGGGGTGGGTGGAGTCCCGGTCTCGGGCATCAACGCCGTTGCCCTCAACGTGACCGTCGACCAGCCCTCGGCGAGCGGCTTCGTCACCACGTGGCCGACGGGCGAACCGCGCCCCAACGCGTCCACCCACAACTTCGTTCCCAACCTCACCGCGGCGAACCTGGTGCTCGCCAAGGTGGGCGCCAACGGGAAGGTGTCGCTGTTCAACTCCTCGGGAGCGACGCACCTGATCGCCGACGTGGTCGGGTACTTCTCGGCGAGCGGCGGCGCATTCGTGCCGGTCACACCGGAGCGCCTGCTCGACACCCGCGATGGCACGGGCGGCGTGCTCGGCGCGCTGGGCCCGACGGTGAACGTGGGCGCCTCGCTCGCCGACGGCACCCCTGTTCCCAGCTCGGCCACGGCCGTGATCGTGAACATCACCGCCGTGAACAGCACACTGCCGTCGTACGTCACTGCATGGCCGGCTGGGCTGACCCGACCGACTGCATCGATCATGAACCCGCGACCGGGTGTGCCCGTACCCAACCAGGCCTACCTCAAGCTCGGCCCGGGCGGGATGCTCGACGTGTTCAACTTCACTGGCAGCACCGACGTCGTCATCGACGTGTTCGGCTACATCCAGTAACTCGCGATCGGGCCGCTCCGGGGGCGAGCGTGAGCATCGTGGACCCCGCGAGCAAGCACACGATGGCGATGTTGATCAAGATCCATGTCCGCGGGCCGAGCACGGAGCTCGAGAGATAGGCATCATCGAGCCACCACGAGCCATCGACGCCGACCGCGTAGCGACGCACCACCCACCAGTACGACCACACCTCCGCGAGCGCGGCCGCGAGTATCGTCGCCCGCGCCGCGCGGCGGCTGACCGACAGCGGTTCGCACAACACCAGGGCGACGACGCCGACGAAGGTTGGCAGCGAGTAGCGGCCTTGCCAGATCGGGCCGAGCGATCGGTGCACGATCACCTCGAACACCACCGGCACGGCCACCAGCAGCACGAGCCACGTGAGCACCGCCGATGCGCCGGCTCGGCCAGGGCGCCAACGCCATGCCGCGAAGAACCCACCGAGAGCCCACATCGCCACCGCCACGGTAGGTGCCGAGAACTCGAGCCAGCCGAGCGAGGCGACCATCTCGTGCGCGGTGCCCGGCATCGAGCGCACTGCCTCCAATGCAGCACGCGCGGTTGATCCCGACCCGGCGGTCCGAGGATCGTCGACGTGCAGGTGCACGATTCGGTTCCACGCGAGCACGCTCGCCGACGCGGCGCCGACAGGGCCCCACAGAACGACGCGCCGGCGCCAGGAGGGATGACCGCGCAGCTCCAGCACGGCCAGCACGGCGACGGTCGCCATCAGCGCCACCGGCCTGCACGCCACGGCAACAGCGAGCGGTGCCGAGATCCACCACGCAGCAGCCAGCGACCGGTCTGCCCGGCTCACCCACCTCACGACGCCGACCCACGCCAGCAGAACCAACACGAGCTCGAAGCCGTTCGGGTTCACCACACCGATGAGGAACCACGTCGCCGGCGCGAACGCCGCCAGACCGACGACGCCGGTGCGCCCGAACGGGCGAAGTCGCCAGGCGGCAAGCACCACGACGAGCGCGTTCAGTGCGGCCGCCACCAGCCGATACCAGTACACCTCCGCCGGATCGCCGACGAGGCGCACCGGCACGCCGACGAGCGCGTAGTACATCGGAGGGTTGATCCCGGCCGAAGTTGCCGCCCGAATGGCGCCACTGGTTTGAGTCGGCTCGGCGCAGGCCGAGGTCGCCCGTGGATCATGGCGATAGCAGCCGGGATCACCGCTGGCCAGGGCGGCAGGAACAGACACCACCCGGTACCCACTGGTGAGGTCGGCGGAGGTCTGTCCGATCAGTTCGCCGCCGGCAACGGCGGCGGCCCGCAGCACGTGTGCCGGCTCGTCGGGACCGCCGTAGCGGCCGATGCCGAACGCCCACGTGAGCACCAGGGCGACGACGAGCGCCCCGCTCGGGACCGACCGCATGGTCGAAGCGGACCGGGTCAACGCGCGCCGGGCATCCGCCGGGCTACCACCACGGTCTCGTTGTGGGCGAACACCCGACCGACGAACTCGGGGAAGGGGAACGACTTCGACTGCCGCACCTCGAGGCTGGCGTCGGCGAAGACCGAGGCGATGACCGCGCGCGGCATGTAGGTGACGTGCGTCGGATCGGAGCGCTGTCCGCGGCGTTGCGGGCAGATGGCCACCACGTTGCCGTCGGCCGCGAGGTAGGGGAGGTAGCGCTCGATCAGCGCCGTCGCCTCGGACGAGGTCATGTGCTCCAACACGTGTGCGACCAGCAGCGTGTCGTACGCCCCGGCGACAGCATCGGCCGACCGGTCGAACTCGTCGGTGGAGTATGCGGTGAGTCCGAGCGAGCGGGCGATGGCCACCGACGTCGGGTTGTGGTCGACTCCTACGCCATCGCCGTCGAGGTGGGCGAGGTTGCGGCCGACGCCGCAGCCGATGTCGAGAACCCTGCCCGCCTTCAGGCGGCGGATGTTCCACCGGTATGGCCGCTGCGGGTCGAGCAGCTTCCTCCACCCGCGGCGCGGTGTGACCGATGCCGCGAGCCGCTCGGCGTAGCGCTCGCCGCGGGTGTCGCCAGAGTCCCTGGGGTCGCCGGGGTCGCCGGGGTCTGCGGTCATGCGAGCGGCCGGTCCTGCTTGTCGCGACGCGCCGCCTTGGCCGCCCGCTTCCACTCGCGCACCTCTGCCAACGACTCCGCATCGTGGATGTCGGCGACGGTGCGCGGCCTGTCGTCGGCGAACGCTCCAGCGGCGTCCTGCCACCCGGCTGGAGCGACGCCGATCCGCTTGGCGAGCAGCGCGACGAAGATCCGCGCCTTCTCCTCGCCGAACCCCGGAAGGGCACGAAGCCGGTGGTACAGCTCGTCGCCGGTCGCGACGTTGCGCCACACGTTGGCGCCGGCTCCGTCGTAATCGCCGGTCAGCACGCCGCACAGCGCGTGGATCCGCCGGCCCATCGCCGCCGGGTAGCGGTGGATCGCCGGCTTCTCGCAGCAAACGGACACGAACGAGTCCTCGTCGAGAGACGCGATCAGCGCCGGATCGAGATGACCGAGGCGGGTGCGCAGCGTGGCAGGACCGGTGAACGCCCACTCCATCGGCACCTGCTGATCGAGCAACATGCCGAGCAGCAGTGCCGTGCCATCGCTGTTCAGCAACGCGTCCGCGGCGACGTTGCCGGTGATGAACACTGAGCCGGCCATTGCCGTCACGCTAGCGGTCGCCACCCGTACGCTTGATCGTGTGATCGCTGCCGTCGTGCTCACCTTCGCCGCACCGCCCGGCATGCTCGAAGACTGCCTGGAATCCATCGTCGCCGCTGGTGGCGCACGCGTGTACGCGGTGGACAACGGCACGATGGCCGCCGCCCGCCTCGACGCCCGCGCCGGGCTGATCGACTGCGAGCTGATCACCACCGGGCACAACCGCGGCTTCGCCGGTGGCATGAACGTCGGCATCGAAAGGGCCCTCGCCGATGGCGCCGAAACCGTGGTCGTGCTCAACGACGACGTGGTCGTCGACCCTGGGTGGCTCGACCCGCTGATCGCCGAGCTCGCCGGAGATCCCAGCGTGGGCGCCGTGCAGCCGAAGCTATTGGTCGCCGGCAGCGACCCGCCGATGGTCAACAGCCTCGGCGTGCTCCTCGGGGCAGACGGCGCCGGTCGCGACATCGGCCACGGCCAGCCCGACACAGGGCGCGACGAACCGGTCACGATCGCGCTGTTCACCGGTGGCGCGGTGGCATTCAGGTCGGCGTTCCTACGCGACGTCGGACTGTTCGACGAGCGGTTCTTCCTCTACTACGAAGACGTCGACCTCGGCCTGCGTGGCGCCGAGCGCGGTTGGACGTATCGATGCGCACCGGCCAGCCGCGTGCACCATCGGGGCAGTGCTACCGCCTCGCGCCGACCCGACCGCGTCGCCTACCTGCGCGAGCGGAACCGGCTCTGGATCCTCGTGCGGCACCGCCCGCTCGCCGACGCGGGGCGCGGGTTCTGGCTCTCGATCCGGCGGCTCCGGCACCCACCGCGCACCGTGCACCTGCGTGCCTTGATCGCGGGCGCCGCGGCGATTCCGCGGCTCACGATCGCGCGAGTTCGTGCACGGCACATCTCCGGTTGATCAAGACTTCGTCAGATCGTCACCGCCGGGTGACCGCCGATCGATCGCCACCTCAAGAACGCACCGTGGTCGTCCCGATACCTCCTTGACGGACAGGACCGACGACGGAGCGGGATGTGATGGCACGAGCACGGAGGACCAAGGCGGCTTTGCTGGGCGGTGTGCTGGCGCTCGTCTCGTTGACGTCGTCCAGCGCGGTCTCCGCCGACGTCTCACCGCCGTTCATCCCTCCCGATGCACATTGGCTCACCACCGTGAACTACTACCGGGCAGTGGCCGGGCTGGGCCCGGTGTCGGAGGATCCGGCGATGTCGGCCGGCGCCTACCAGCACTCGTGCTACATGCTGCAGAACGGGATCTCCCACGACGAGCTGTCCTCCAAGCCGGGCTACACGCCTGAAGGCGACGCCGCCGGCAACAACGGCAACGTCGCCGTCTCGAGCGCCTACGGCGCGTCGGCGCGCAGCCACATCGAGCTCTGGATGACCGGCCCGTTCCACGCCATCGGCGTGCTCCGCCCGAACCTCGCCACCACCGGCTTCGGCAAGTGCGACAACCAGGCAACCTCGCCGTGGCGGTCCGGGGCCACGCTCGACGTGATCCGCGGGCTCGTGCCGCCTTCGCCACGCAGCGAACCGATCCTCTTCCCGGGCAACGGGTCGACAACCAACCTCGATCGCTTCATCGTCGAGTCGCCAGACCCGCTGTCGTTCTGCGGATGGAGCGGCGGCGCCGGGTTGCCGGTGATCGCGATGATGCCCGAAGCGGTGAACAGCAACGTCGGCGCAACGATCACCGGCCCATCCGGCCCGTTGCAGACGTGTGCGATCTCGCGGCTGAACACCAGCGGCACCGCTCAGTCGATCCTGGCCGGCGAGAACGCAGTGGTGGCGATCCCGCGCAACCAGCTTGCCCCGGGCGTGTATACGGGTCAGCTGGAGCTTCACCGTCGACCCGGCTGCCGCCCTCGGCACGGTCACCCCGGCGCCGACGGCCTCGCCCAGCGGCCCCAGCGTTCGGTTCCAGCCGCTCACTCCGGCGCGCATCGTCGACACCCGCGAAAACCTCGGCGCCACCAAGCTGATCGGCGGCGTCACCAAGCGGATCCAGGCAACTGGATTCGGTGGCATCCCCGGTGGTGCGGCCGCGATGAGCGGCAACTTCACCATCGTGAACCCTGGCGCCGCCGGGTTCCTCACGGTGTGGAACTGCTCGGCAACCCGACCAACGGTGTCGACGGTGAACTTCCTGGCCGGCGACGTCGCCCCCAACGCGGCGACAGTGCCGCTCGACGCCACCGGTGGAGTCTGTGTGTTCGCCAACGTCGACACCGATCTTCTCGTCGACGTCAACGGCTTCTACTCGGGTAGCGGTGCGACGCGGTTCACACCGATCCCACCGGTGCGCCTGATGGACACCCGGGAAGGACTCGGCGCGGCCGGGCGTGTGGCCGCTGGACAGACAGTGGCGCTGAAGGTCGCCGGTGTAGGCGCCGTTCCTGCAGGCGCGGCGGCGGTGACCTTGAACGTCACCAGCACCGACGCGTTCTCGGCCGGGTACGTCACCGTCTACGCATGCGACGGACCGGTGCCGACCGTGTCGAACCTCAATCCGCTACCGGGGCGAGCTCGGCCGAACCTGGTGGTCACACCTGTGTCGAGCAACGGCTTGGTCTGCCTCTTCAGCCTTCAGGCCACCGAGCTCATCGTCGATGCGACGGGGTACCTCAGCACCGGTTCCACGCGTGTGTTCACCCCGAGCACGCCGTTCCGCTTCGTCGACACGCGCGACACGACGCGCCCGGAGATGAACATCGGCACCAATGGCTCTGTGCTGCGTGCCGGCCAGACGCTCGTCGTGCAGATCGCCGGAAGCCGCGGGGTCCCGGCCGACGCGACCGCAGTCTCACTGAACCTCACCGTGGTCGGGGCCGCCAACGTCGGCTACGTCACTGCCTGGCCGTGTGGCGACCGACCGGTGACGTCGACGGCCAACTACGAGATCGGCGAAGCGATCTCCAACGGCGCCCAGCTCCCGCTGTCGAGTACCGGCGCGCTGTGCGTGTTCTCCCAACGTGACGCGCACGTGATCATCGACGTCAACGGCTGGTGGAGCTGAGAACCGTCAGACGATGTATGGGTCGACGGCGTCGGGGTCGATGCCGTACTCGCTGATCGCCTTGTTGACCAGATCGGGATCGATCTCACCACGCGCCACGAGTGTGGAGAGGACCGCCACCACGACATGGCCCTCGTCGACCTCGAAGAAGCGGCGCAACGCCTCGCGCGTGTCGGAGCGAGCCATCCCGTCGGTACCGAGCGGCGTGAAGTCGCGACCCGGTAGCCATCTGGCGACCTGCTCGGGCACGATCTTCATGAAGTCGGTGACGGCGACGATCGGTCCCGGTGAATCGGCGAGGATCTGGGTGACGAGCGGAACGCGGCTCGGCTTCGACGGATGCAACCGGTTGTGCCGATCGGCGGCCAGCGCGTCTTCACGCAGGGCCTTGTACGACGTGGCCGACCACAGCTCGACACCGATGTCGTAGCGATCGAGCAGCGCGGCAGCGG
>VFMC01000121.1:0-7368 GCA_006515795.1 Acidimicrobiaceae bacterium
GGCTCCGAGGTGGTCGCTGGCCGTGTCGCGACCGCCGACGACGATCCCGTCGCACCGGGCGATCCGCCCGGGCTTCCGGCGATCCCTCCGACGCTCTGACCCGACGGGCCGCCAGCATTCGAAGTCAACGGCATCGCTCGGGTCGCTGCGGAAGCACCCGCCGAGGCTCCCATCGACTTGACCATCAAACCCATCTGCACCCCGGTCATCGCCGACCGCCCCCAGCCACCGGCAACTCCCGTAGCGGCGCTCCCGCCCTCGACGCTCGGCAGGAGCTTGAAGATGACCGCAGGGCTCAGACCTGCGATCGCGAAACATGAGAAGCCGGCGAGCATCGTCCCCAACGCCGACGCCCCCGAACTTGCGCCTAAGGTGCCCGGAGCGCCGGCGTTCGCAAGCAACTTCGTGCCGACCACGAGCGTGATCGCGATCGCCGGCTTCGCCAACACCAACGCGACCACGAGATGGATGAGCCGGCGACCCGAGCCGCGCATCATCGGGGCAACCGACGTCGACCAGACGATCGGCGCGAACGCGGCGACGAGATACAGCATCGACGAGCGCATGAACAGCACCACCGTGGTCACGAGCAAGCCGATCATCCCGAACAGCAACGCCAGCGGCCCGAGGAACGTCCCTGCCAGCCCACCCGACGAACCCATCGTGGCCGCCAGCCCGTCGAGTACCTGTTGGGCGTCCCCGCGACCGGCCTGCCACGCGACGTCGGCCAACACGTCGCCGCCTTGGATCATCACGTCCATCACAACAACCGTGAGGGCGGTCGCGACGAGTGACTTCGGGCCTTCCTTCAACGCGTCGATGATCAGTTCCGGCCGTCCACCGAGCCCGGCCTGGATCGCCGACGCGAGCATCATCGCCACCGTGATCCCAACCGCAACCCCGGCGAGCGGGCGGATCAGGCCGTTGGTGAACCATGCCTCGGTGACCCGTGGGGTGGTGGCGGTGTCGAGCACGTTCCACACCCACTCCATCAACAGCAGCAGGCCGTTGGCGAACCAGGTGTAGATCCCCTGGATCACCTTGTCCCACGCCCACCCGACGACGCCGCCGACAGCGTCGCCGAACAAGTCCAACGGATTCGGGAAGGGCCACATGTCAGCCCGCCCCGGCCGGGTCCCACGACAACGGCACCGCCACGGTCTCGGCCGAATCGACGATCCCTTCCGCGGGAGGAGACGGCGTCGGGCCGGGAGACGACGCCCACCCGTCAACGAGCCACACCCCGTCGTGTTGCACCATGTCGAGCGTGACCGTGCGCCACATCTGACGGCCAGGACCAGCACCCGGCGCGGCGATGATCAGTACCGACCACACCCGCACCTGCACACCATCCGCCGTGGCTGATGTAGTCGATGTGATCGGTTGCTCACGCACGACCAGGTCGGCGAGCTCGACCTCGCGGCTGCCCAGCTCGATCAGCATCGCGTCGATCGCCCGGCCGGTCTCGTCCGCGAACGTCGGCCCGAACGAGGGAGTGGTGAACGTCTCGATCAGTTCCCGTCGGGAGATGAACCCTGCCGCGACGACCTCGCCCGTACGGCCCACCACATTGATCGCGGCGACCTGCGCTTCGTCGATCGAGGCGTCCGGCGCAGCGGCCGCACCCGGCCCGGAAGCTGATGGAGAGCTCGCCGAGGGTTCCGCGACTGGGGAAGAAGTGTTGCCATCCGGTCCGGTATCGCCGCTCCCAGCCCGGGCGACGATGACACCGACCAGCATCACCGTCGCCAGCGCACCACCGAGCACCGCCATCGAACGACGCATCGTCAGCCGCCGGTCGCAGCGAACAGAGTCGTGACGATCGTCCAGGCCAGTCCGGACAGGATCGCCGCGCCCATCCCGCCGAGCAGCCACTTGCGGCCCGCACAGCAGACCGGCCAGCGCGGCGGCCAAGCCACCCCACTTCAACCAGCCCAACAGCGACGTCATCAGCGCCGCGCCCGGTGCCGACCCGTCGGCCGGCGGATTCGGAACCGCCGCCCATGCAGGCGAGGCCACCGCCGTGGTCGCGATGGCCGACACGAGCACGGCGACGGTCAATCGGTGCATCGTTCGTCTCGTCGTGCGCCCTATGTCGTGTGCCATCGCAGTACCTCCGGAAGCGGGCCGGCCCCGGTGGCCAACCTCGCTCACCGGCTTGCCCCACCCCGTAGGCACCCCGACCGCGACACCGACGCCGAACCGATGTCGTGCGCCGTGATCCGGTCGAAGGGTGGGGTCCCCGGTGTGAAGTACTCACTGCTGCTCGCATCACCGCTCGCCCTGCTCGCCGGCGTCGTCTCCATACCCGTACTGCTCGCCAACGGCGACCCGCCACCGTTCGTCGCCTGCGCACCCGATGCAGCGTCGATCGAAACCATCCTGGCGACGATCCGCAGCCTCGAATCAGGCGACAACTACCAAGCAACCAACCCCGGCGCGAGTGCGTCGGGCGCGTACCAGTTCATCGACTCGACCTGGGCGAACTACGGCGGCTACGCCCAAGCCCTGCTGGCCCCGCCCGAGGTCCAAGACGCCAAAGCCTCCGAGACGGTCGGCGCGATCCTCGACCGCCACCACGACGTCACCGCAGTTCCCGTCGTCTGGTACATCGGCCACCTCCCGGCCCTGAGCAGTACCGAGTGGGACACGGTCCCCGCACCAGAGGCCGGCAACCGGCTGACGCCACGCCAATACCAGCAACGGTGGATGGACAAGTACACCGAACTCGGCGGTGCTGCGTCCCCCACGTCCGAGCCGCCGGAGTCGGGACCGAGTAGCTGCTTCGGAGGTGAGCCCGGCGAAGTACTGGCAGGCGACTGGGCACTCCCGGGGCCACGCTCGATGATCGACGCCACCGTCACCCAACTCGACGACCCCCACCACGACTACCCCGCCTGGGACTGGATCATCCCAACCGGCACCCCGATCTACGCCGTCCGCGCCGGCACCGTCGTCACCGTCTCAGCCTGGCCGTACAACTGGTGGGAGCAAGGCTGCACCACCCGCGGCGTCAACGGCTGCGCCCCCTGCGGCATCGGCCTCACCATCGTCGACGACCTCGGCAACCGCTGGACCTACTGCCACGGCAGCAACCTCCACGTCACCCGCGGCAGCCACGTCGAAGCAGGAACCCTCATCCTCACCTCCGGCAACACCGGCCGCTCCGGCACCCCCCACCTCCACCTCGAAATCCGCACCCCCGACGGCATCCAACACTGCCCGCAGCAACTGATCGCCAGCCTCTACCGCGACGGCGTCGGGCTCGATCCTCCTTCGCTCGCGACGACTGGGTGCAGCTTCTAACGCTGAGTCTGGAAGTACTCCGCCAGCACTGGATCGCGCTCTCGGGCGATCAGGAGTCAACGGTTGAACGCGATGAACTGCGATAGACGAGACCGCTTCGATTTGTGCGGTTGGACTAGTTGCCGGGGCGGATTCGATCCTGCATCAGGCGGTCGAGCACCTGCGTCGGTAGGCAGCCGTTCTCGGTAAGAACGTCCCTCACGTGGCGCCGAAAGACGTGGACCGGGCCATTCCTCGCCGCCGCGGCGAGCAGGTCCGTCCAGACGGCCGTAGCGTCGCCGGCGATTTGGCTGACCACCCCGGTGGATGCCAGGTACACATTCGCGTTTGCCACCGGAGCATGTTCGGGGGCCACGGTCAGGCGGTCGGACACCACGATCGACGCACTTCCGGCCGGCGCGTTGTCGACGCCCTGATCTGCGGCGAGTTGATCGAGTTGGGTGTTTGCTTGCCGGATGTCCTTCAGGGGCAGAAGACCGTCGGAGTGCTCCTCGGACTTCGCCTCGATCGTCAGCCAAGTGAAGTTGCCCCAGCACCAAGCCGAGTCGCAGCGCCCCTGGCCAGGCGGTTTCGATGCCATGGCTCCGAGGAAGGTCCCGAGCGCCGTCAGTGCTTGCTCGTAGAGGCCGGAGCTCTCCTGGTTGAGACCTGAACGCATCTTCTCGAGGTCAGCCTGGACTTTGTTGGGCTTGAACTGTCCAGTCAGTCTCGCGACAATTTCGTTGATGGCAGCGCCGTCTGCAGCGTCCAACTGCAACTCGTCCGCTCCGGGCAGGTCCCTCATCTCCTTTATCCACGTGCCGCGTGGTGACGCCTGCTCGGCGTCTCGGATGAGTTGACGCGCGTGCGCTCGATGAGTTTCTCTCTCCGCACCGAAGTTGAGCCAAACAGCGGCGATGTACAGCAGGAGACCGCGGTACCCGCGTGTCGCCTCTGCCCCTTTCCCAACAACACGGGCTGCGTCTTCGAGCCGTTGGCTCGCGGCGATCCAATCCTCCGAAACCGCCAGCTGCCACGCCTGAACTTCTAGCGCCGCCGATTCCCCAAGCGCCGTCGCGCCTGGTGGTTCTGTCTTCTCTGCCTCCTCGCGAAACTCCACAACGAGGGGTTCGCCGCCCTCGCGCCAGTCAGCTCCGTGCTCAAGAAAGGTGCGGACGTTGTCGAGGACGGTGGACGCGTCTTGTCCCTTGCTGTTCTCCCAGCCGAACTGAACCTCAGCTTGAAGCTCAGGTTCAAGTGCAGACTTGTTCTCGGGTCGCGAGAAGTAGCGGGTGAGGTCGGACCCCAATACCAGGACCACTGCGTAGTCGTTCGGGCCACGAGTGCAGCGGCCGGCGCCTTGCACGATTCGGGTCCGAAGGCGCTCGGAGAGCGCCGCGCTCGCCTGGGCCCGCTCACTCAGAAACTTCTCCTGCAAGCTGACCAAATCTGGCTTGCCGTCGAGCACCACAATTCGACAGGCCGCGCCGGGCAGGTCTATGCCGTCATAACGATTGGCGAGTCCCATGACTCCCGTCGGTGCCTTGGCAAAGTTCGCAAGCCCGCTCTCGACCGCCTGCCTTCCGAAGACGGGAATGCCGTCACCGGCGAGCGCTTGCGCTGCCTGCTCGGTCTTCTCCGAGGATGCTTGGCTCAGCACTAGGGCCTTGTTCGTTAGTCCAACGATTGCCTTTGCGAGACCGATGGCATCGCCGCCCTCGACCAAATCCGGGAAGACGAAGAGTCGACGTCCGGAACGAGGTGGCGTCTTGGTCGGCAACGGCATGCGCTCGATCGCCGCGCGACCGAACGCTCGCTCGAGCTCACCTCCGGCCCCGAGCGTCGCGGAGATGTAGACACGGTGTCTGGCGTCTGAGAACACTCGATTCTCGTACGTGGGCGGAATCATTGGCCGGATCTGGATGCCTCCATACGACAGGTAAACGCAGCATGCAGCGAGTCCAGATCGGATCATGGCGAACTGGAACTTGTGGGGTTCGGCGAGTCGGGACAGCGCGGCGTCGAGCTTCGTCAGGGCGGACGGCTCTACCGCAGGCAGAATCAGGCGAACCTGGTGGTGCGCGCCTGGGTCAGGCTGGCCCTGCAGCCGCTGGACTTGCAGGCCTGAGAGAAACGGCTGAAGCGCATCGAGAATGGCGAGATACACCGCCTCGTACTCGTAGCGACGGATCGTGATGCCGTACTGCTCGCCGACGAACTGCTCTCCAGCATGCGCATCGTCGAGCAGAATCAGGCGTGGCACGGGCAGCTTCGGGCTTGTGTTGAAGATTGAACTGTAGGTAGTGATGGCGATCGCTTCGCCACCGTCCACATCGCTTTCGTCGGCGGCGCTCCAGCCGTGATGGCTACCAACGAGCAGGCGTGCTGGCACTCCCTCGATCTGTGCTGTGGAAAACACTTGGTGCGCAAGCTGCTTGGTCGGAGTGGCGTATACCACTGGACCCTCGCCCTGTCGTCGGACCCACTCTCCAATCAGAAGAGCGGGCAGCGTCTTTCCGGTGCCGGTGGGGAGTTCAAGCGCAAGATCAGAGGCGTCGCGGTACTTCTCGGCGTAGGCCCGAAGAACGTCGCCCTGATGTGTCCACAACGAGCTCGCCGCTTCCCCAGTACGCGGCAGCGCGCCGCGGAGGTACATCTCCTCTGGTGTCTCGAACTGCTGATCGACCCTCTTGGACTTACCTACGAATGCGATGCGGTTCTCCTACCTGTCCGCCGCCCCGAGATCTCGTTGCGGCAGTCCGACGACTTCGCCTGACCTTGAAAGCCGTCACTGTCACGAATCGTGGATGCAGGGCCGACGCAATCAACAAGGTTGGTTGGAAGTGACTGTAGACATTGGGGATGGGCTGGTATCTGTTGGCTGCGTTTCTGGCTGTGACTGCTGTGATCGCCGGCCACTTTCTGTCGAAGGGTCTCTACTGGTTGGCGGCTCTCGCCCTGGGAGCGTTGGTCGTCGGCGTGGTGGTTCAGCAACGTCATGACGACGTGACTACCTCAGGACATGAGGGTGATGACGATCAAGGGAGCGGGTTGGTGGGCGGCTGCCCAGCATTCAACGTCTACGCCCAGAACCAATTCCAGCCCTTTGGAACACTGAGGTGGACTGCCCCGGAGCCGACGGCGGAACGATCTCCGGGCTTCTCTGAGAACGAGCTCATAACACTCGACGGCTGGGTCAAGGCCCAGTCACCGTATGCGGGTGGGAACACGCCTCCATGGGATGCGGACGTTTGGTTTCACCTCGCCGACGGCTCGGGTTGGGTCACGTTTGCGGGTGTGCGCGCCGCCGCCACGGTGCCGGACCCTGAAAGCGGCTTTGGCCCGGGCAGCGACCCAGTTCCTCTTGATCCGACTTGCCAGGGCACGTACCGGCCGTAGCCGAGAAGGACGGCCCGCCGCCGCTCGAAACAAGCCAAGTTCAGGTACGACGACCGACGAGTTGGCGGTAGAGGTTCACGGTCTCGGTGGACGGTTCGCATTCGAGGACGTTGAGCTGGTGGGTGAGCTCGTTGAAGGTGGCGTGGATGGCGGCGGTGTTAGCGGCGCGGTGTTCGAGTTGCATGCGGAGTCGGTAGAGGTCCTCGTGGCCGGGGACGGCTTTGAGCCCTTGCACCAGCGCGAAGCGGGCGGTGGCAAGGTCGTCAGCTTCGCAGGCCAGTCGGTAGAGGTCGCGGGCTGCGTTCAGGATGTGGTCGTGCGTTTGGACGTTGTCTTGGGTGGCGTCTGCCCATTCGTATCCGCCGTCGTCAAATGGTTCGCCGTGCACGAGTGTCAGCGCGTCGCTGAGGAGTTCGATGGCTTCGTTCGACGCGGCGTCGCGCGCACGGGCGGCGAGGGCGATGAACACGGAGAGATCGGTCATCACGCTCGGGTCGAGTCGGACGCCGGCGTCGGTTGCGGTCGACAGCAGGGGGCTCCCTGTCGGCGACGTGCCGAGGGTGTTGCGCAGGTCGGACAGCTTGTTCGAGAACGTCTTTCGTTCGCGTGCTTCGCCGCCCCAGACGGCGTCGAGGATCCGTGACCTCGACACCGTTCGGCCGTTCTGGCAGGCGAGGTAGACGA
>VFMC01000121.1:7423-19287 GCA_006515795.1 Acidimicrobiaceae bacterium
CGGTCGGCCACGGCTGGCCGCCCGAGGACGCGGACGAGCAGTGCGGGTTCGGGTCGGCACCATTCGTCGTCGCCGTTGTCGGAACACGCGGAGTCGAGGAGGCTGTTCTGGACAAAGGCGGCCCTCGGTTCGCTGGCTGACGCTAGCGCTACGTCAGTGGGCCTGCGCTCGGATTCCGGTACGAGTTCCGTGACGACCTCGGCGCTGAATGGTTCGTCGGCGGACGTCTCGTGTTCGTGGTCGAGGAGCACAGCGATCTCGGCGGCGGTTTCTCGGGGGACGCCGACGGGTGTGATGAGGATCGGGTCGGTGCCGATGCCGTGTAGGACGGCGGAGCCGTAGCCGTCGAGGACGAGGCGGGCACCGGCGCGTTCGATGTCGGCGGTGAGGATGACGGCTGCCCCGTGACGAGGTACCACGCAGGCTGCGATCTGTGTCTGGGTCTCGAGTTCGATGTCGCCACATACCACGACGTCCGTGGAGAGGCCGAGCACTGGGTTCTCGCCGAGGCGACGGTGGAACAGCGATTCCTGTTCGTCGAGGAGGTTTGTGCTGTCGTGGGTCCTGGCGGCGAGCAGTCCGATTGCTTCGTCGGGATGGACGTGCGCGACTCGTTCGAGGTGTTCGACGCCGTCAACTCCGCTGCCGACGGTGAGCACGCTGGCATCGGCGAGGTCGTCGCCGGCCCCGAGTTCGAGCACGACCGCGCGGATCCATGCCTCGACGTCTGCCGTCGGTCCGGACACTGCCAGAGTTCCGACTGCTTCGAGGTCGACGAGCAGTTGGCGGTGGCCGCGTGTTCCTACGGTGACCAAGGCGGGGATCGGCGAGGGCCATTCGGCGAGGGGTGTTGGTTCCTCGGGGTCGTAGTGGACGCGCCATGACCAGCCGCCGTCGGTTGCTTCCCATGGGATGGGTGCGGTGTGGCACGGTTGGTCCCAGAGGATCTCGATGCCGACTCCGGGTTCCAGTTCGACGGCGAGCGGAGCGCCCTTGATCGCCGTTGGTGTGAGTTGGCGAGCGAGCGCGGCGAGTTCTTGGCCGGCCCAACGGGTGAAGGGAACGTCGGAGGCGGCGACGATCGCGGTCTCGACTTCGGCTTGTCGTTCCGAGAGTCGACTCGGTCGGCCGATGCCGAGGGCTCGGCGTCGGCGCCGCTGTCGCACGAGGGCGGTGGTGAGCCCAGAGGCGAGCGCGACGGTTCCGGTCACTCCGGCAAGGGTGACGAGCGACCGGTCCGGGGATGTGTCGTTGTCCGTGACCGCGGGTGCGGCCTGCTCATTGCCGGGCGTGGTGTCAGCGGGATGCCGGGGCGGCACCGTGGTGCCGGTCTCGATGACGATGGTCGGCGCTTCAGTGGTTGTGGGCACGTCGGGCGGGGCGGACGGCGGGGGATGAGCCTCGGTGGTCGGTGGCGTTGGGTGGTCGATCTCGGGCTGGGGTGGAAGTGGCGGCGGCGGGGTCGGTGGCGCGAGTGGCGGATTGCCGATAGCGGGGAAGTTGATCGTGTCGCCGGGAAAGATCAGGCTCGGGCTACCGCTGGGGAAGGTGTTGGTGTCGATGACCAGATGCATGTGGTCGGCGATCTCGGCGTTGGTCGGCGTCAGCGCTTCGCCGTCAGCGCGATCGAGCCGCTCGGCGCTGAGGTCCCAGACGTTGTCGCCGGGTTCGACGACCACGGCCTCGCCCGGGAGCCAGCCGGCGTCGCCGCTGGACGCGGGCGAGGCTTGGTCGCTGGCGGACTGTCCGCGAGGCGTGAGCACGGTCATGCCCTCGGGGAAGGCCCCCCCTTGGTACATGCCACCGCCGGGAGTCGGTCGGCCGACGTTCAGTTCGAGGATCTCGTCTCGGGCGCTGTCGAGTCGGTCAGGGAACAGCCGGGCGGCGATCGAGTAGGGGGTGTCGCGGCGTCGAGGAACGATCTCGCTGACCAGATCGGGACGTTCACTGTGCTCGTTCTGAATCGAGTGGTGAGCGTCGTTCACGGCGACTGTCGCGGCAGGTCGGCCGGTGGCCTGCGTGGAGCTATGCATGCTGGAGAGCGCGGAGGAGGGGAACACGGCGAGTGTGGTCGTGGTGGTGATCGCGGCGATCGTGGACGAAGTCAGCGCGTAGCGCACGAGCCTGGTGAGCCATCCTTGTGGACCTCGGTCGACCACGACGGGTACCGAGCGAGGCGAGGCCTGAGCCGATGGCCGGGGATGGCGGGCCCTGAGACACAGCCTCGCCTGGCGGATGGCGGGTAGCGCGAACCATGCCCACAGCACGTAGAAGCCGATGGACAGCAGCCGCAGAAGTTCCCGGCAACTCTCGCCATCAATACGACGGGAACGGTGAGAACGGCGACGACGATCAGGCCGGCGGCCAGGCGCGCCAGGAATCGGAGGGCTCGGTGGATCATGGGCTGTTTCCGAACGTTGCTGTTGCTTCGCCGCTGCCGCGCACGACGATGCTGTCGTTGCCGATCAGTTGGCCGAACACCGCGTCCCGACGAGCCGTCAGCACGACGGTGACCGTGGTCGCGGTGACCGTGATTGACACGATGTCGCTTCGTGCGACGCCTGCGGCATCGAGGAAGTCGAGTGTCGCGGTGCGTGCCGGGTCTTCGCGTAGGCCGTCGGCTGTGACGGTGGCGACGCCGGCGCGGGCGGCGGCCTCGGCGGTGTTGATCGCCTGGCGGCGAGCGGCAAGTGCACGGCCGCCGTCGAACACGAGGCCGGCACCGATGAGGACGACGATCAGCAGCATCGCCACAGCGGGCCCGATGACGCCGCGGTCATCCGCGATCGCTCGGCGGAGTGTGTGCAGGCGGCGCTTCATTCTGCTTCCTGGTAGCGGTCGATCACTTGGGTGTCTGACGCTGCGATGGTGCGGCCTGTGTTGGTGATCGGTTCGCGATTGTCGACGGTGCACGTGAGTGTGACAGTGACGCTGCCACCGCGCCAGGTGCCGGTCGGGCCTGGTTGCCACGACATGGCAACGGCAGGTTGCGTGGTGCATGGCGACTGCAGGTTCGACGCATAGGCGGCGGCGCGAGCGGCGCTGAGCGCGTCGGTGGGGTTGCCCTGTTGTGATGCGGCGCGGGCTGCGGATTGGGCGCTGTTGGCGAGGTCTTGTGAGGTGGAGGTCAGCCGTCCGAGCCACGCGAGGAACCCCCATCCGATCAGGGCGACGATCAGCAGCAACAGCAGTTCGGTGCTCACGGCTTGACCGCGATCGTCACGCCAGCGGATCGGGCGGGCGGTCACGGTGACTCTTCGGGTGCGTTGGCAACAGCTGTCACGGTGAGCGATCCGGGGAGCACGAACCCCGGCGTTGACGCGGTCACGGTGACGGTCACGAGTTCGCCCTCGACGGCGCCACCGGTGCAGGTGACGTCGAGGTCTCTGACCCAGCCGCCACCGATCCGTGTCGCGATCGATGTCGCCGCGGTGGCCGCGTCGTTGCATCCACCGTCGGCTGCTGCGGCGGCCCTGGCGCCCTCGGCCGCTGACTGTTCGAGGATGTTCTTGGCGTGCCACCACACGATCACCTGCATGAAGAACAGGAACAACATCAGGAGGAACACGAACGCGAACAGCTGCTCGACGCTGCTCGAAACCCCTCGGTCGTCGCGCCAGTCGAAACGTCGCCGCGCGGCACTGACCGCTCGTCGGGGGCGTCGACGGATTCGCATCGAGAAGCGGCGCGGGTTCAGGGTCCGGCGGGGACCACGGGGTCGGGGATGTTGTCGCCGGCCTGTTGGACGATCGCGTAGGCGATCCCGGCGACGATGCCGGCGACGATGATCCCCAGGGCGATGTAGAGCAGCTTGGATGGTGACTCGTCGAGGCCCTCGTCTCGGGCAGACCAGACGCGCAAGGTGCGCAGGAGCATCGTCAGGCCGATGTAGGCCTGATCGACGACGCTTGTCACGTACGGGCTCGTGACATACGGAGCGGGTGATGTCATGTCGGGTTCCTTTCGGTTAGCTGGTGGTGGAGAAGGCGTCGAACACGCGCACGATCAGCGGGTAGCCGAGGAATGCGACGACACCGGCGACGAACAGCAGGGTCGGGCCGAACATCGTGGAGGTTTGGCGATCGGCGGAACGTTGCATGTCATCCAGCGCGACCTGGCGCATCCGTGTCGCCACGGCAATGACCGTGGTTTCGACACCGACGCCGATCCGGGCGACGTGGCCGACCGACGACGCCAGGTCTTGTAGCTCGCGGCAGTCGTACTCGACGCCGACGCTGTCGAGTGCTTCCCAGACCCGCACGCCCATCTGTGGGGCGGCGTGCACTGCGGCGGCGCTCGTTTCGCACGCTGGCCCTCTGTACCGACCTCGGCTGCGTAGCTGATCGCTTCGGTCATCGATCGTCTCGTGGTCATGCACACCGCGACCAGTTGCACGTAGGCGGCGACCCCGGCCCGGAACGACCGGTAGCGACGATCGGCCACCGCGACGACGCTCGACAACTGATACCAGCCCATCAACACGGCAACACCGAACGGCGCGACCGCGACGATCGGCCAGGGGACCGCAACGCCTGTCATCGTCGGTACCAGCACGAGCACCAGACCGGCAACGAAACCAACGACTGCGGCCGACACGATCCGGGTGGCCAGCAGTGGCACGGACACACCCCCGGCACGGAACGCGTAGCGACGGCGTGCTTCGATCCGTTGACCGACATCTGAGGCTGCGAGTCGCGTCCCCAAGCGGGCGAACGAGCGATCCCACCGCGAACCGGTCGCAGAGGCGGGGACCGGGGACCGGGTCGAGTACAAGCGTCGGTACGTGGTGGCAACCGTCGCCGGACCGAACTGCATCGCTCGTCGCAGACACCATCCGGCCATCACGGTCGCTGCACCGGCGACCAACGCGAGCTGGGCCAGCGTCATGGCCGTGCCTCGGCGAGTGCCTCACGGCTGACGAACCGGCCGGCGCGTTCGTAACGGGACAGGTTGCGGAGCCACACCAGGCTGAGCGCCCAGATCGACAACGGCAACAACAGCCAGATCTGCCCGACCGCGGACTGGTAGGGCTCCAGAGTTTCCGAGGCGACGACGATCATGTACGCAACCAGGCCGCCCAGAATCGCGAGCATCCGACGCATCGACCGTTCGAAGTTCGCTCGCAGGCGGTCGATGCGGTCGCGGGCGGTGAGCTCGTCGCGGGCCGTCACCGCGAGCTGGGCGAAGGTGTCCTGTAGCGCCGAACCCGAGGCGTGCCCGGCTGCGAACAACATCGACGCCACGGCGGTGTCCGACACCGGGTGATCGAGTTCGTCGGCCAGATGCACGAGTGCATCGCGCAATGGCATGTGATGGCCGAGCCGACCGGCAAGCCGGCCGAGTTCCGTCTCGATCACCGTCGGCGCCCGCTTGGCGGACTCGGTCAAGGCCTCGACCAGATCGAGATTCGATCCAAGCTGAAGATCACGTAGGTCCTCCAACCACTTGGCGATCCCGTCGAGGCGGCGACGCTCGACGGTCGCCGACTTGCCGGCGAACAACCTCGGCCACACCACCACCAGCGCGATCGTCCCCGCAGCAGCGACCGGCCAGCGCGTGACCAACAACACGACCATCCCGGCAACGATGGCGACGACCAATGCGTTGCCACTCGCCAGTTGCGAGTGACGTCGAGCCAACGCCTTGGAGGCTGATCGTGGGCGCACGGACACGGCGGCACACCACACAGCTCCGCCCGCCGCCAGCCCGGCCGCAACGGCGACGAGGAGCCTCATCGTCGCGTTCACGACACCGCCTCCAGCGAGACCGGCGACCCGGTCGTGTTTGCCGCTGCTTGCATCGGTAGGTAGGTGTCGTCGAGTGCGTCGGCGAGCTCGAAGTCGGGGAAGTTGGTACGGATCTTGGTGACCAACAGATCCGGCCACGGCGTGCGAGACGCCCGGCCACGCAGATCACCGGCACCGGGTTGGGGTGTGTACAACGTGTGGACGACGCAGCGATCACCTTCGATCGATGGGGCGACTATCTCTTGAATCCAACGTCGCCGATCGCGGGCCATCGAGCAATGCACGACCAGATCGAACGCCTGGTACACCATCCGCGCGGCCTGGTCACGCTCACTCGACCCACGTTCACAGATCCGATCGATCAGTTGCCCAAGCCCCGCCACGGCTGACGACCCATGAACGGTCACCAGGGTGCCCTGGCCGATGTTGGCGGCGCGGATCGCCGGGTCGGCCTCATCACTGCGAACCTCACCGATCATGTTCAGCTCGCCGCGGGTGCGCAGCACCGGCGCCATCATGTCGGCGCACGAGATCCCACGCGACGTCGAGGTCATTGGCATCCGCGCCTGCATCTCCTGTGTCCACGGCCGACCCAACGACACCAACCCCAACTCGAAATCCGTCTCGACGGTGACGATCCGAGTGTCCGGCGGGTACGCCAGCGGGAACGCGCGCAACACCGTCGTCTTGCCCGAGCCCTGCACACCAGTGGTCGCAGCGGACAGCTGGGCCTCAACCGCCGCGGTGCCGAGCAGGTAGCGCATCCCGTTCGAGATCGAGCCCCACTCGAACAGGTCATCGAAGGTTGCGCCCATCACACGGTGCACACGGATGAAGATCGCCGGTCTGGACACGACGTCGAACCCTTGACCGTGAAACCGCAGCCGAGGGGACAACTGCACATCGACGAACGGATGCTCGAAACTGAACGGCCGATGATGCGTCGCCGCCACATCGGCGATCATCTGAGTCAACTCCTCGGCGGTTCGCGCCAGCGCCGGGTAGTAGCTCTTGGTGCCGTCGGCACGATCGACGCGCACCGGTTGGCCGGGAAACACGAGCACGTCCTCCGCCAAGGGCTCCCCGGCGAGAATCCCATAAAGCCGAGGGAGCAGGAACATCGCCGAAAGGATCAACTCGACGACGATGTCCTCCTCCGCTTCCGACAGCGCCGGTTCCCGACCGGCGACGCGCTGCTCGTTGACGATCGGCAGCACCTTCGTCTCCAGTTCGAACTTGGTCTGTTCCTGCCGGCGGTCACGATCGGCATGCGATTCACGCACCGGTGCCGCCGGAAGCTGGGCACCGAACTCGCGACGAATCCGCTCCGCCAACTCCATCAACCAATCCTGCGGCCCGTTCACACCGTCACCCCGGCCTGAAGCCGCGCCAACAAGCCGTGTACGCCGAGCACCAATCGCGACCTGCGCAGAGAGCGATGCCCGATCGATGCACCGCGACACAACAGGTCGAGAGCGCCATCATCGAACGGGACATGGCCGGTGTAGACGGGGCCGAGTTCGTCACGCGCCAAACGACCCGGGTCGATCCGCAAGCGACGCTCGGCTGCGACATCGACAGTGAGAATTCTCACCCGCCCGGCGTCGATCTGGGCATCCGTCGCGGCGAACTGGCCGCGACGAGCGACCCACTCCAAGGTTGCCGCCAACCTCGAGGTCGATCCAACGCGGCTGAGATCCGCCACGGATCACCCTGCGCGGCGACTATACCGAGCTCGCCAAACACCTGCACACCAACGGCCAAATCGCGTTGGAACACGCCCTCGTACAGTCCGGGGCCAGACGGGTCGAGGTCCGCACACCAACCCAGCAGCGAGCCCCCCGACGGGTCCGCCTCGACCAGCGTGACGTGCTCACCGGTCGCCGCTGATGCTGCCAGCAACAACGCCGTCGAGGTGGCGCCGCCAGAGGCCTTGATCGAGCCGACCGCGATCACCCACGTCACGGCTGCGCTCCGACACGGACCAGCACCAAATCATCAGATGCCGCCCACTGCGCGACCTGCGCCGCCGACTCGGGTGCTGCCGCCAGCACGACCGTCAACGCCCGGTCGTCGCCGACGGACGACTTGACAGGGCCAGCAACTGGTCGCCGACACTCAATGAGACCGGGTATCGGCCCGCGCGCAACAGCCCCCCAATCTCCAACCAGCCGTCGGGCACGCTCACCCCGGCAGAGATCAAGGACGGGCCCAGCAGGTCGCCCGGCGCCAGGTCGACCGCGGCGATCTTGCCGACCAGCTCAGCACGCTGTGACGCCGAGAAGAGTTGCGTCGACGACGAATCGATGGCCGCCATCGTCGAACCCAACGCAGCGTCCGTGATTGGGTCGCCCGCTTCGACCGGCGCGACGACCATCACCACCTCGCGCCGCTCGGCTGCTCTGCCGAACCCCCACAGCACCAACGCTGCAACCAGGACCGCCAGCCCGGCAGCGGCGGCGAGCCACGGCAGCCGCACCCGTCGCGACGGACCGCGAGGTTGACTGGATCGTCGGCCTGCCAGCGGAGTCGTTTCGGTCGCCGTCATCTCGAGCCTCCTCGTCAGTTGCCTGTCCGGGTGTTGACAACACTCAGCTCGTCGACTCGCACCGTCAGCGGATTCGACGACCACACATACGGGGCCAGCACATCGGCGAAGCCCGACACCGTGAACACCACGTCGTAGGTGATCCGTGCCGTCACCGTGAGCTCGCCAGGCTCCGGCGGAATCCAGACACACGGCGCGTCGTACTGCCCCGGCTCCGCGAAGTCAGGCACGTCGCTGGACCGTCGCGGGATCGCACCCGCATCCGGCTGATCCGCCGAGCCTTCCAAGCAGTCGACGGTGATCGACGTGGCTGGGCCGTCATCGGGATCGAACGACAAGTCGAACACCAGCGAGTCCGGCGACAACACCAGCCGCGAGGTCCAACCCCGATATGTGGACGGTGCCGACACGTATGTTCTCCACGGCGGTGCGTCGATCTGCAGAGTTGCCGGCATGTTCACCGGCAGCCCACCGAACAAACCGCTGTCCGGCACCGTCAACGCGACCGGGCGATCCAACTGCAGACCCGTCCACAACGTGCCGATGCGCGTATGGGTCCCAGAACACGTCACGAATCGACACCAGCGTCGACGTCACCAACGAGTTCGTCGTCGTGCCCGAGCCCTGCGTACCGACGCAATAAACGTCGAACCGACGGTACGCCGACTCAACACGACCGTACGTTGCGAACACCGACGCCACATCGGTTCCACCCATTGCCGCGACGGCCGCCCACTCCTCGTTGGTCAACTCCACCACCTGGTCGGTGGTCTCCCTGAACCACCAGCGCAGCGACTCACGAGGTTCGTACACTGCCTCCAGCGGCCCGTCACCATCGGGATCGACTCCGAGATACATGAACGTGCACGGCGCACTATCCGACCCACCCGCCGAACGAAACGCCGACCCCACCGGAATCGATGTCGTCGACGACAGTCCACCGGACCCATTCCGATACTGCACCGTGATCGGCCCCGGCTGGGGCGGCGGCGGCGGATCCCCACCAGGCCCGACCGGCGGTGCTGCGTGCACGGTTGGCATCGCAGCGAATGCGCTGGCCATCACAACGGCCGCGACGAAGCTGCGACCTACTCGCATGCCTGCGGCTCCAGTCCACCGTCGTCGAGCAACCACCGCCCGTCGACAAGCACCATGACAGCTACGACGCCGGTCTCGACGCCGGGCGGCCCCATGTTCGGCCACGCATCGGGCGGTGCCTTCTCGCCCGTGTCTTTGTCCTTCCAGAACGTTGCGTCGATCTGGCAGTCCCATACGAACGCTCGGGTCGGGTCGTCGTTCTCGACGACGTACGGCCGCAGTGTGACGCCGCCCGAGATGTCGAGCACCTGATTCTTCTGCGTGCGCTCGACCATGCCGTCGTTGTTCGCCTGCAGGACTTGCTCGGTGATCGGTGCAGCAGCCAGTTCCGGGCTCGTCGGGTCGAGCGGCCATCGCGAGTAGGTGATGAGCTGCGCGTTCACAGCGGCGATATAGGCGTCGATGATTGGCTGATGCTCGGGCAGGCTGGTGTGCAGGTTGTTCGGATCGTTCGGGTCGGTCACCAGGTCGGCCGGCCGGATCAGAGTGGTCGGCGGCCCACCTGTCGTTGTGGGCGCTGAGGTTGGCGTATCGCTCGTGGCCGAACTGGTCGAGGTTGTCGTCGAGGCGGTCGCAGGCTGACTCGACGGAGTGCTGGTCGACGTCGTGCTTGTCGGTGACGTGCCGGCGGTTGGGATCGGCACGGTCGGGTCGCCGTTCGAGCTATCGCCGCTCGAGCAGGCACTGACCACGAGTGCGGCAACGACGATGAACGAAAAGGCTGCGTGGGATCGCTTCATGACAACTCCTCTCGGCGATGCGCAGGTGCGCGGCCGAAGGTCGGCAGGAGGCGATCGGTCGCGATCGCGATCACAGCGCCCACACCCCATTCGCGCCAGCTAGGCCGAATGCGAACGCTGTCAGGACAGATGCTAGCGAGATCGCTGGGCCAAGGGGGAACGCCCGACGCTTCGTCGCCCGCTGGTAGATGATTCCGAACCCGGCACCGATTGTCAGTGCCATGAGCAGTGCCCAATACGCGGCGGCCGGTGAGACTGCGCCGAGTGGCGCACCGAGCACAGCTGCGAGCTTGACGTCGCCGAGGCCAGGCGTGCGCGACTTGCTGACGACATGTGCCGCGAGGAGCGGCACACCCATGATCGCCGCGCCCGCCGCGGTCGGCTGCCACGAAGTGTTCTTCATAACTACAAGGTGGACACTGAGAACAGTGAAGAGGAAAGCACCACTGCCGGTCAGCCAGTTCGGAATCCGAAGTGTGCGAGCGTCGATCACGGCCGCAGTGACTGCGGTCATCCCGAGCACCGGCATCATCAGCACCTCTGCCCGCCCGACGTACACAACGGTGAGTAGGGTCGCCACCGCGAGGCCGGCACCGATGGTCTTTGCGCCGGGGCCGCGCTGTTCCAGGTCACTCACCGCCGTTTGAATTGGCGCGGTGTGGAGCATGGCAACCTCCGGACGATTCACGGTATCACCGCTGTCGAACTCGATTTTCGCGGCTGGGGCATACAAGTAAGCCGGTATGCCGGCGCGTCGTCCGGGTGAAACAGGCGGCTTCGGGCGGTCGTATTCTCGCGATGTGCCGCGCCCTCGTATCGAACGAGACGAACCAATCGACCCGCTGGCCACGAAGCTGCCCCGCTCGCTGATCAAGCGACTGAGGGTTCGGGCCCGCCAGGACGACATCAGTGTGCAAGATCTCGTTGGTGCTGCGATCGCTCGCGAACTGACTCGTCGCGAGCGTCTGGAAGCGCGCCGCAAGGGTCGGCTCACGTAGCGCGCTGGACGAGTCGTTCATCGCCAACGCACCCCACCCCCGTCCGGCCTGCACCGCGACATCCGCCAGTGCCATTGCCGATAGCTTCTTATAAACAGGTTGTGTTATCGTTTCCTATCGAGAGGAGCGAAGAATGTCGACACCGAGCCCGTATCGGCCAGGATTCGCAACGCAACCGCCGCTGCTGGCCGGCCGCCAGCACCTCCTGCAGCTCGTCGAGACCGCAGTCCGGACCAGTGGGAACCGGCGCCAGTCGTTCCAAGTCCTGTATGGGCCGCGTGGGGTCGGCAAGACCGTGCTCCTCGACCGGTACGCGGCGATCGCGATGGAACGCAAGTGGGCTGTGGTGCGTCACGAGGCCCGCTCACCCGGTGACCCGATCGGCGCGATCGTCGAACAGCTCCACGACTGCACGGGGCTGACCAAGAAGATGAGCCGCGAACTCGTCGAGCTGCGCGAACGATGGGGCGAGGAATCCCAGACGCTCAACCTCGGCGTCTACCGACGAGAGTCCAAACGCGAACGGCGCGACGCGATCCCAATCGCCCAACAGTTCGCCAGTGCCGTACTGGCTGTCGGCGAGCACTGCACGAAGGACCGGCGAGGACTGATGATCCTCGTCGACGAGGTACAGGAAGTGCATCCCGACGAGCTCTCAGTGTTCGGACCGATCATGCAAGACCTCAGCCGCCGACCGGAACTCACCGCGATGATCGTGTTCGGCGGGCTGCCC
>VFMC01000538.1 GCA_006515795.1 Acidimicrobiaceae bacterium
ACGTCGACCGGCTGTACGTGGCAACCAGCGCGGGCCTGTTCCGTTCGGTCAACGCCGGCGCCTCGTTCACGTCGATCCTCACCGGCAACATCGTCGATGTCGTCCTCAGACCGGTGGGCCTCAACGATGTGGTTCTCGCCTGCAGCTCGACGGCGACCTTGAGCTTCTCCAACAACAACGGCGACCTGTTCGGCACGGCGACTGGCCTGCCCGCGGGCATGCAGAGGGGGGCGATCAGCTTCGCGCCCAACAACGACATCTACGCCGTCCTCTGCGGCGCGGACGGCCGCTCCGGCGGCGTGTTCCGCTCCAACAACGGCGGCTCCAGCTGGACCCGCCGCGACCTCACCGGCCCCGGCAACCAGGCCGAGGCCCACGTCGAGCTGCTCAACGACGCGCGCCTCCGGCTGGACGTCGCCGCACCCTTCGGCCCCGACTGCCCGGGCTTCGACGATCCCGCCACCGCCGACACCGGGCTGTTCGCGATGGCCCTGGGCGTGAGCCCCGCGGATTCCAGTCGCGTCTGGGTGGGCGGCACGGACTGGTTGCGCTCCGACGACGGGGCCACCCGCTTCGGCCCCGCATCGTACTCGTCGAAGGCGGACACCGCGACCGAGTTCGTGCGCGCCGACCAGCACGCGATCCTCTTTGACCCAGGCTACAACGGTACCACCAACCAGACCATGTTCGTGGCGGGCGACGGTGGCGTGTTCAGGACCGACAACGCGGACGACCAAGTGGTCACCGTCACCACCAACAACGAGGTGTACTGCGGGTCGGGAGCGCCGCTGCCGGCCGTCGCCTGGATCCCGCTCAACACCGATTACCGGGTCACCGAGTTCCTGGGCGGCGGCGTGCACCCGACCCTGGACGTGTTCTTCGGCGGCTCGCCGGAGACCGGCGTGGTGCGCTTCAACGGTGCCGCCAACCAGGCGTGGTCTTCGCGAGCGCGCGGGATCGGCGGCGCAGTCGCGGTGGACCGGCAGAACCCGAACCTGGTCTACGCCACCGGCTTCCTCGCCGATCCGGCAGTGGCAGGCGATTTCTACCGCTCCACCGACGCGGGGGCGACCTTCGTGAAGTCCATCACCGGAATCGACGACGGAGGGCCGTTTTCCACGGTGCCGCCCATCGGTGTGGACCCCGTGAACCCGCAGACGCTCTGGTTCGGTGGCCGTCGCCCACACCGATCGACCGACGGCGGTGCCACCTGGGTCCCCGCCGTGGAGGTGAGGCCGCTCACCCCCGCGCCCATCGTCGCGTGGGCGATCTCGCCGTCCTCCTCACCGCCCGGCAGCGTGGTGTACCTGGCCTCTTCACGCCGCTGCCCAACGACCTCGTGTCCGCCCTGGCGGTCGATCCCACCAACGAGAACCGCGTCTACATCTCGTACGCCGCGTTCGACGTGAACGGCGGGCTGCTCGAGGGGCAGCTCTGGATGTGCGACGACACGCGTCTCTTGCAGGAAGGCGTCGGACCGCCGTGGTTCCCCGCGATCGGCACCGGAGCCGCCCAGATCCCCAACACCCCGCTCTCCGACCTGCTGATCCACCCCGACGAGCCGGAGGTGATGTTCGTCAGCACCGAGTTCGGGCTGATGGTCACCTCCGATCGCGCGCAGACCTGGAGCTTCGTGTCCGGCGCGCCGGAGCGCATCTCGCGCCTGGCGCTGCGCGGCAAGGACACCCTGTTCGCGTTCACGCGGGGTCGGGGCCTGCAGTCCG
>VFMC01000122.1 GCA_006515795.1 Acidimicrobiaceae bacterium
GTGGCGATCCTTCTCATCGCCGGCTCGCATCTTTCGGTGTTCCTGGTGGAGGGAAGCGCGCACGTCCTGATCGCCGTCGCCGGATTCAACTTCTGGCGGTTCCAGCTGGCATCGGTCGACAAGACCGACAGATCGACCGGAATCCTGGCCAGCGCGGCACGAATCGCCGTTCCGACCCTGATCTTCTCGGCGGTGTTGCTGATCATCGACGAACTCTTCTACCCGATCAGCTTCTTGATGATCACCAACTTCGTCCCGCAACCTGATGTCGGCTTCCGTACCGACTTCTGGTTCGTCGAGGCGTTGGTGCAGATCATGGTGTTGATGTTCGCGGTCTTCTCGGTCCCGGCGGTCCGCGCCTATCACCGCCGACGCCCGCTCCGGGCCGCCGCCATCGCTCTCGCGGTCGGGCTGCTGGCCCGCTATGGGCTGGGCGCGGTCTGGAACCCCACCTACGGGGGCCTTCCGAAGACGCCGCACATCGTGCTGTGGTTGTTCACGCTCGGGTGGGCGACCGCCGCCTTCACGAGCGTCCGCCATCGCCTCGTGCTCACCGGCGTCGGTGCGTTGGCACTCCCGGGCTTCTTCGACTACGGCGGGCGGGCGGTGATCATGGGGGTCGGTCTACTGGCGTTGATCTGGATCCCGAAGGTGCCCGTGCCGTGGCCGCTCAACCGCCTCGTGGCACTCATCGCCAACGCGACGTTGTACATCTACCTCACCCACATCACGCTTCCGGAAGCGATCGGCTTCCAGCAGCCCATCGCGAAGCTGATCACCGCGGTCGTCGGCGGCATCGCGATCAGCCTCGTCGCCGAACGGGTGATGCGGGTGGGGGAAACCCGGCTGCGTACAACGCTGCGCCAGCGACGCGACCCGGCGATGGCCCAACTCAGTCGATGATCGGGCGGAGCACGAATCGACTCTCCGTCCGGGCCACGCCGGCTTCGGCTTTCAACCACCTGATGAAGCCGTCGAGCCCCTCGGCCCCGGCGCAGTCGACGATCATCGTGTAATCGCTCTGGCCGGTCACGTAGACCGCCAACGCCACCTCGTCGCGCGTCGCCAGCAGCGCTTCGAACGGCGCCGGATCGACGCCGGGCGGCAACCCGACATCGATGACGGCGCGCACCGTGCGGCCGAATGCAGCAGGGTTGACGACCGCCACGTAGCCCTTGATCAGGCCGCGGTCTTCGAGCTTGCGGACCCGATCGGCTACCGAGCTCGGCGCCAGGTGCACCCGCGCCGAGAGCTCGCGCCAACTGCAACGAGCGTTCCAACGGAGCTCTTCGATGATTCTCCGGTCGATTGCATCGATCACCATCGTTTCGTCGGCCATCGAGCCAGTTTGACCCAGATCTCGCCGTTGATCAACGGCGCCGACGCGCCGATGATGGCGCCATGACTGCACCCGTGATCAGCACCGTAGGTGTCCCCAAGGAGATCAAGACCGCCGAGCACCGCGTGGCGACGACCCCCGACGGAGTCCGAGAGTTCGAACGACTCGGCATCGACGTGTTCGTCGAGACCGGGGCCGGCGAAGGCGCCAGCTTCAGCGACGACGACTATCGCGCCGCCGGCGCCGACATCGTGCCGACAGCCGCCGATGCCTGGAGCCAGCAGATGGTCGTGAAGGTCAAGGAGCCGAAGGCCGAGGAGTTCGGCTTCCTGCGCGCCGACCTGACACTGTTCACCTACCTGCACTTGGCTGCCTATCCCGAGGTGGCCGCCGCGCTGATCGCGTCGGCTTGCACGTCATTCGCCTACGAGACCGTGCAGTTGCCCGGCGGCGCGCTACCACTGTTGGCACCGATGAGCGAGGTGGCCGGACGACTGGCGCCGCAGATGGGCGCCCACTACCTCGAGCGCCACAACGGCGGCCGTGGCGTGCTGATGGGCGGCGCACCCGGCGTGCAGCCGGCCAAGGTGGTCGTGCTCGGCGCCGGCAACGTCGGCTGGAACTCGGCATGGATCGCCGCGGGCATGGAGGCCGAAGTGGTGCTGTTCGACAAGAACCTCGATCGCCTGCGCTGGGTCGATCAGATCAACAAGGGACGAATCGTCACGCTCGCCTCAAATCGCGGCGCGCTCGAACGCAACATCGCCGACGCCGACCTCGTGATCGGAGCCGTGCTCGTGGCCGGCGGCCGCGCCCCGGTGGTGGTCACCGAGGACATGGTGCGCACGATGAAGCCCGGTGCAGTCATCGTCGACGTGGCCATCGATCAGGGTGGATGCATCGAGACGATCCACGAGACCACTCACAACGATCCGGTGTACTTCCTCCACGGAGTGCTGCACTACGCCGTCGGCAACATGCCCGGCGCCGTGCCGCACACCAGCACCTACGCGCTCACCAACGCGACGCTTCCGTACCAGATCGAGCTGGCCAGGTTCGGTCCGGCCGGCGCCACCTCGCGTGACGCTGCGCTGGCGCTCGGCCTCAACACCCATGCCGGGCACGTCACAAACGCTCCGGTGGCCGAGTTCCTCGGCGCACAGTTCGTCGAGCCGCACGCCGCCCTCACCACGTAGCCTCCACCCGTAGCCTCCACCCGTAGCCTCCACCCGGCGCACCCTGGGTTGCTCGAAACCCTCGGGTCGGCTCGACTCCCGGTTCGTCGGAGCAGACGATCTAGCGTTCTCCCATGGCCACGCCCGTACAGGAACTCGCGCTCCCCGAGATCAGCTTCGCCGACGGCAACTCCGAGACGCGGCGAGCCGCGTTCCGCGAACTGGGCGACGACGACTGGCTGTACCGAAGTCCCATCGGCTACGGCGTCGCCCGCTACGAAGACGTCGTCGGCATCCTCCGCGACAAGCGGTGGCACAGCGCATCGGGGCGCATCCCCGAGTTGATGGGCATCACCCGTCAGGACTTCCTCTCCCGTCAACGAGGCAGCATCTTGTCGGCCGAGGGCGACGAGCACACGCGCCTCCGGCGCCTCGTTGCACCGGCGTTCTCGCCTCGCGCCGCTGATCGCCTGAGGCCGTTCATGCGTGAGGTCATGAACCGCCTCGTCGACTCCGTGGCGCCCACCGGCCGTGCCGACTTCGTCGCCGACATCACCGAGCCCTATCCGATCCCGATCATCTGCGAGCTGCTCGGAGCACCGAAGAGCGACTGGCAGCTCTTCAGCCGGCTGGCGAGCGACATCCTCGAGATCTTCTCCGCCGATCTGGCCGACAAGATAGACCTGGTGATGAGTGCTCAGAACGAGCTCGACGCCTACACCCGCGGCCTCATCGCCGAGCGGCGGGCCAAGCCGGCCGACGACCTGCTCACCGATCTGATCACGGCCGAGGAGGCCGGCGACAAGCTGAGCAACGACGAACTGGTGATGATGGTGAACGCCGTGATCGTCGGCGGAACCGACACCACGCGCAACCAGCTCGGATGCGCCGTCGCACTCTTCGCCGAGCACCTCGACCAATGGGCGTTGCTGGCCGAGCAGCCCGAGCTCGCCGGCCGCGCCGTGGAGGAGACCATGCGCTACTTCGGCGCGGTGCGAGGCACCGCCCGATTCGCCAGCTGCGACATCGAGTACCGCGATGTCCTGTTCCCCGCCGGCACGTTCATCGGGCTCGGTCTCGCCGAGGCGAACCGGCAAGGAGACCACTTTCCCGAGCCCGACCGGTTCGACATCACCACGCCAGCGCCCGAGCATCCCCAACTCACGTTCGGCTCCGGCATCCACTACTGCCTCGGCGCCGCGCTCGCCCGCGCCGAGCTGCAAGAGGCCCTGCCGCTGCTGGCCCGGCGCCTGCCCAACCTGCGAATCGACGGGCAGATCACCTGGAAGCCCGACGGCGTCGGGATATTCGGTCCGGCCCGCATGCCGATCGTGTTCGACCAGCTTCGCTGAAAGTCAGCCGGCGACGGTCAGTCGCAGCAGCTGTCGCGCCAACCGCACCCACGGCACTTGAAGTGCGCATGCTCCGGGTGAAGGTCGCCGCCGCACAGCGGACACTCGGCGAACACAGCCAAGCGCGTGCAGCTGTCGAGAGGCGAGGAGGTCGCCGTTGCGCTGGCGATGTGCTGGTCGGCGGTCATGTGTCAAGTGTGACATCGGCCGATCCGCGATCCGGGCATCTCGGCGCGTAATCTTGACCCACGGGTCAAGATGCAGATCGAACCAACTGAACTCGAGCCAGTCGGCGAGATCGTCCGAACGGCGGCACGCCCAGGCAGCGCCAGGGCTGCTCTCGCCTATCCCGACTTCCGGCGGATGTGGCTCGGTTCGTTCGCCAGCAACGTCGGCACCTGGATGCAGAACGTCGTGCTTCCCGCGTACATCTACGAGCGAACCGGGCGGGCCTCGATGGTCGGCTTGCTCGTCTTCGCCCAACTCGGTCCGCTCCTGCTGCTCTCGATACCGGCCGGTGTCATCGCCGATCGCTTCGACCGCCGCCGCTGGCTGGTCGCGATGCAGATCACCCAACTGCTGTTTTCGATCGCGCTCGCACCACTCGCAGCCTCCGACGCCCCGATCTGGTCGCTGTTCCTCGTGGCCATGGGTGTCGGCGTTGGCAACGCGCTCAACGCCCCGGCGTGGTCGGCAGTGCTGCCCACGATGGTGAGCAGGGAGGACCTCCCCGGATCGATCTCGCTGAACTCCACGATGATCAACGGTTCGCGGGTGATCGGCCCGATCGTCGTCGCGGTGCTCAGCCCGTTCGGCGTCACGACGGCGCAGTTCTTCCTCATCAACGCAGCGACATACATGTTCGTGGTGCTCGCCCTCCTCCGGGTACGGCTGCCACCGCCGCCGGTGGTGAAGCACGAGAAGGGGTGGCGCCAGTTCTCGGCCGGCTTGCGCCTCGCCCGCAGCAAGCCCGTCGCCAGCCGGTTGCTGCTCTCGCTCACCACGTTCTCGTTCCTCTCGCTCCCCTACGTCGGCCTGTTCCCGGCCGTGGCCAGCCTCAACTTCGGCATCGCCGAGAAGTCGTCGGCCTACAAGTGGCTGTACGCGACGTGGGGCTTCGGCGCCTGCCTCGGCGGTCTGGCGATCGGCACCGTGTTCGTCGGCGTCGACAAACGACGGCTGATCCGAATCGGGTTCGCTGCCTTCGCGGCTTGCCTCACCGCGTTCGCGGTCGCCCGCGAGCCGTACGGCGGATTCGTCGCCGGCTTCCTCCTGGGCTTCGCCTACTTCGGCACGACCACGTCGATGCTCACGGTGATGCAAAGTCGACTCGCCGACCACGAACGGGGACGCGTGATGAGCCTGTGGTTCATGGCCTTCGGTGGCACCGTGCCGCTCGGCAACCTCGTCTTCGGACCGGTGATCGACGCGATCGGGGCCAGATGGGTGCTGCTCGGCGGCGCGCTGTGGGCAGCCTGGTTGAGTTGGTGGTGCAACATCGAGGCGATCGACGCCAGGACCCACCAGCAGGTCCTCCCGCTCGATCACACAGCCGTGCTCGACGAGCACGGCATCACCGCGGGCGACTAGCCGGGCCGCAGGTGATTAGACCGGAGCAACGGCGGACCGATCGGCTCCCTTCGCGCCGGCAACACCGATCCGTCCTGCAGTTGCTCGGGCAGCTCGACTCCCTCCGCCACGGTGTGCAGACCGAGCCCTCGGGCCAGGCTCACGATCGCGGCCACGAGGCTTCGATCGGTCGAGTCGGCGACGATGCCGCCCACGAAGGAGCAGTCGATCTTGAGCGTGTGCACCTTCAGCATCCGCAGATGGGTGAGCGACGAGTAGCCGGTGCCGAAGTCGTCCAGGGCGATCTGCACTCCGAGGTGGGCGAGCTCTCGCAACGTGACGTGCGGTGACGTCTGCTCCCTGATCCCCGATCGTTCGAGCGTCGCCTGTTCGGTGACCTCGACGATGAGCCGATCCGGCTGCAGGCCGTGACGGGTCAAGGTGCCGTTGATCATGGCGACGAGTCCGCTGTCGGCAAGGTCGCTGGCACTCATGTTGACGCTCACCCAGGCCTGCCCGGCCAGATCGCCGAGCCCGGCAAGCAGGTCGCAGGCCTGATCCGCCATTGCCACGTCGATGCCGGTACCGAGGCCTGCCTCGAAGGCGACATCGAGGAAGTCGACCGGTGGAAGGATGCAGCCATTCGGATGATGCCAACGCACCAGCGACTCGAAGCCCTGGAGCTGAAGATCGGTGGTGCGTACCACGGGTTGCAGGTACGCGACCATCTCGCCGCGCTCCACGGCGCCCACCAATGAGCTCGCCAGGTCGCGCCGCTCGGTCCATCGCCGAGCCTTCGGTGCGGTTCCGTCGCGACGGCCGCTCTTGACGTGGTACATCGCCTGGTCGGCCTCGGCGAGCAGGGATGAGACCGTGGACGAGGTTTCGGCCAGGGCCACACCCACCGATGCCGAGATCGTCGCGACCCCGGCGCGGAGCGTGAAGGCCTCGGACAGCTCCAGTTCGACACGCCGCGCGAGCTCCTCGATCGATTGCCGCGAAGCGATGCCCGTGGTGAGCACGACGAACTCGTCGCCGCCGATCCGGGCCACCATGTCAGTGCTGCGCACCATGCTGGTGAGGCGCGCCGCGACTGCCACCAGCAACTCGTCGCCGGCGTCGTGGCCGAAGAGGTCGTTGACCGGCTTGAACCGATCGAGGTCGACGAACAGCAGGCCGACCCGATCGTGCGCCGAACCACGAACGAGAGCGTCGCCGATGCGTTGGTTGAGGGCGATGCGGTTCGGGAGCCCGGTGAGCGCATCGTGGGTTGCCAGCTCGTGCAGTGCATCGCGAGCGCTGTGCAACTCGGTCACGTCGTAGCCGGTGACCACGTAGCCGGCCACGATCGAGTCGTCGCAGAGGTCCACCACCTCGAAGCGGAACGGCCGCGGCGCGCCGGCATCGGCCGAACGGACGGGCACCTCCACCGTCGTCAGCATGCGCCCCACTCGATGCCGGAGGGCCTCTTCGAGAACCGGCTCGTGCCC
>VFMC01000123.1 GCA_006515795.1 Acidimicrobiaceae bacterium
GCCGACCGGCACCGACGCCCCCACAGGCGAGATCGCCGGCGGCGAGGTCTTCGTTTCGGGCTCGTCGACCGTCGAGCCGATCTCGGTGCTCGTCAGCGAGCTTGCCGACGAGCTCACCGGCGGCGAACTGGCCGTTACGGTGGAGGGTCCGGGGACCGGCGACGGGTTCAAGAAGTTCTGCGCCGGCGAGGCCGACATCTCCGACGCCTCGCGCAAGATCAAGGACGAGGAAGCACAGTCGTGCCTCGACGCCGGCATCGAGTTCGTCGAGCTCGAGGTCGCCATCGACGGGCTCACCGTGGCGTCGAGCATCAACAACTCCGCCGTCGAATGCCTCGATGTGCCGGCCCTCTACGCCTCCGCACTCGCTGCCGAGCTCGGTTCCACCTCGGTGTTCCCCGACAGCGACCTCATCGTGACGGGACCAGGCCCGGAGAGCGGCACCTACGACACGTTCGTCGAGTTCGCGATCAAGAAGATCGCCGAGGAGCGCGGTGTCGAGGACACCACCCGCGCCGACTACACCCAGAGCCCGAACGACAACGTCATCGTCGAGGGCATCGAGGCCAGCGATTCCTCGCTCGGCTGGGTGGGCTTCGCCTTCTACGAGGCCGAGCAAGACCGGATGAAGGCACTCGGAGTCGACGCCGGCGACGGATGCATCGTCCCGTCGGCGGAGACCATCGCCGATGGCTCCTACCCGTTCAGCCGCTCGCTGTACATCTACGTCAGCGCCACGGCGCTTGCCGAAAATCCGGCCGTCGGATCGTTCGTCGACCTCTACCTCAGTGCCGACGGCATCGCTGCCGTGACCGAAGCCGGCTACGTCGGCCTGCCCGAAGACCGCCAGGCGGCCACCCAGGCCACCTGGGACGCGGCCAAGGGCTGATTGCGACGACGCCTATGATGTGGCCGGGCGCCCGGCCCGGCCACATCATCGCCAACGCCGTAGTTGTTCCATCCGCTCGATTCGAGGATCTGCGCTCCCATGTCGTCGCTCACCCCTGCCAATCCGCTGGTGCTCACCATCGGCGACCTGCAGGGCAACTTACGCCGACTACGCAAGGAACGCTTCATGCACGTGCTGCTGTTCGGGTCGGCAGCGCTCTCGATCGGGATCAGCATCCTGATCGTCTTCACCCTGTTCCGCGAGGCATGGGTGTTCCTGTCGGGGCTGATCGAGCAATCCGGCCTCGGTGCCTTGATCGACGGTGGTGCTCGCCCGGGTTGGTACCCGCGTGACGGCCGCTTCGACCTGCCGACGATCGTTCTCGGAACGATCATCGTGTCGGGCATCTCCGTCGTCGTCGCCGCCCCCCTCGGCCTGGGTGCGGCCATCTACCTCAGCGAGTACGCCAAGCCCCGCACGCGCAGCTGGTTGAAACCGATCCTGGAGGTGCTCGCCGGAGTGCCGAGCGTCGTCTTCGGCTTCTTCGCGTTGCGGGTGCTGGGCCCCGATCTGATCCAACCTCTGTTCGGCACGCGGACGCCGACGAGCTTGCTGGTCACAGGTGTGGCCATCGGCATCCTCGTCACGCCGCTCATGGCCTCGATCTCCGAGGACGCGCTGGGAGCGGTCCCCCGTGCTCTCCGCGAAGCGAGCTTCGGGATCGGCGCCCGCCGCAGCACCACTGTCGTGAAGGTGGTGCTGCCGGCGGCCGTCTCCGGCATCGTTGCCGCGTTGATCGTGTCGGTGTCGCGGGCGATCGGAGAGACGATGGTCGCCGCGCTCGCATCGGGTGCGCTCGGTCAGGCGCCGCGCACGGTCAACCCCACCGACACCGGCCTCACGATGACGGCGGCGATGGCACAACTTGCGCAGGGAAGTGATCAGGTAGTGGGCGACACGCTCGCCTTCCAGAGCCTCTTCTTCGTCGGCGCAGTGCTGTTCCTCATGACCCTCGCCCTGAACCTGGTCGCCGATCGCATCGTCGAGCGCGTCCGGAACCAGTACTGATCGACCGACCGATGGCCCTCACCCTGAACGCCCAGAGATCGAGTGCCGAGGCCGTACGCGCCTCGCTCACCGGCGGCAAGCGCGACGTGCGCGGCATGCTGTTCATGGCCGCCCTGCTGGCCTGCCTGCTGCTGGCGATGCTGACGCTCATCGTGCTGCTGTGGGATGTCGTCGCCCAGGCGATCCCCGTGTTCGACAAGCGTGGCAC
This sequence comes from Acidimicrobiaceae bacterium, assembly GCA_006515795.1. GTDB lineage: Bacteria > Actinomycetota > Acidimicrobiia > Acidimicrobiales > Ilumatobacteraceae > VFMC01. Next base: position 2,166 of record VFMC01000123.1, read on the forward strand.
GAGCTTCCTCACAGGTGAGCTCGGATCGAATCCTGACAAGGTCGGGGTGAGCCAGGGCATCTGGGGCTCGCTGATGATCGCCCTGTTCGTGGTGGTGATCGCGTTCCCGGTCGGCATCGCCGCCGGGGTCTACCTGCAGGAGTACGCGAAGCCCACCAAGCTCACGCGCTTCATCCAGTTGAACATCCGCAACCTCGCCGGCGTGCCGAGCGTGGTTTACGGCATCTTGGGGCTGATCGTGTTCGTGCAAGGTCTCGAATGGGTCACCGGTGGTCGCAGCGTGATCGCCGCAGGGATCACACTCGCCCTGCTGGTGCTGCCGATCATCATCATCACCACGGCAGAGTCGGTTCGAGCGGTGCCGGCGGGAATTCGCGAGGCTGGCATGGGTGTAGGGGCAACGCGTTGGGAGACCACCCGCGATCATGTGCTGCCCTACGCCGCGCCCGGCGTCCTGACCGGCACGATGCTGGCCACTGCCCGCGCCCTGGGCGAAGCCGCGCCGCTGCTGCTCATCGGAGCGATCACGGGTCGCCTCGCTTCGGCCCCCGGGCAGAGCATCGTCGAGCGCATGCAGGGTAAGTTCACGGCGATGCCGATCGTCATCTACGGATGGTCGAACGAGGTCAACAAGCCGGGCAAGAAGACAGGGCTCACGTTCGAAGATCTCAATGCGGCGGCGATCGTGGTTCTCCTCGCCGTCGTGCTGCTGCTCAACGCACTGGCGATAGTGATGCGCAACCGTTTCGAAAAGGGTAGGCAGGGGTGACTGTGGAAGAGATCAACGTCGTCCGACCGCTTGGTCTGGGCGAAACGAGCGGGCGTCGCGGCGACGAAGCGCGATCGGTCGTCGGCGGCCGCACCGGGCTGTTCACCACCGCAGACCTCTCGGTCTACTACGGGTCGTTCCGCGCCGTCCGCAACGTCGACCTGTCGATCACCGAGCACGAGATCACGGCGTTCATCGGGCCGTCGGGCTGCGGCAAGACCACGGTGCTGCGCTGCTTCAACCGGATGAACGACCTCATCGACTCGGCACGCGTCGAAGGCATCGTCGCCTATCACGGCGTGAACCTGTACGACCCCGACGTGAACCCGGTCGAGGTGCGGCGCCGCATCGGCATGGTGTTCCAGAAGCCCAATCCGTTCCCGAAGAGCATCTACGACAACGTCGCCTACGGTCCCCGCCTCTCGGGGATCAAGAAGCGCAACGACCTCGACGACATCGTCGAGCGCGCGTTGCGCGGCGCCGCGCTGTGGGACGAGGTGAAGGATCGCCTGAAGGCATCGGGGCTCGGCCTTTCGGGCGGACAGCAGCAGCGCCTGTGCATCGCCCGTGCGGTAGCCGTCGAACCGGAGGTGATCCTGATGGACGAACCGTGTTCGGCGCTCGACCCGATCGCCACGGCCCGGATCGAGGATCTCATGCAGGAGATGAAGCAGCGCTACACCATCATCATCGTCACCCACAACATGCAGCAAGCCGCGCGGGTCAGCGATCGAACCGCGTTCTTCACCACCGAGATCAACGAGGAAAGCGACCGTCGCACCGGAGTGCTGGTCGAATTCGACCGCACCGAGACGATGTTCTCGTCGCCGACCGACGAGCGAACCGAGCAGTACGTGACCGGGAGGTTCGGCTGATGAACGAGCTCCGCAAGGGATTCCACGAAGACCTCGACGAGGCCAAGAGCGAACTGGTTCGCCTGGCCGCACTCGTCACCGAGGCCATCCCCCGGGCCACCGCCGTGCTGCTCGACGGCGACCTCGAAGGTGCCGACCTGCTGATCCGCGCCGACGACGAGATGGATGCCCGGGCGATCGATCTGGAGGAGCGCTGCTACCACATCCTGGCGTTGCAGGCACCGGTCGCTTCCGATCTGCGCCAGGTGATCGCCCTGTTGAGGATGGTGGCCGAGGTCGAGCGGAGCAACGACCTGCTCTGCAACATCTGCAAGGCGGCGCGGCGCATCTACGGCCACGAGCTGGACCCGAAGCTCCGTGGCATCATCAGCCGCATGGGCGAGCAGGCCCAACAACTGTACGAAGCAGCGATCGAGAGCTTCGTGCAGAACGACGCGGCCAAGGCTGCCGCGATCGATGACATGGACTCCTACCTCGATGGTCTTCAGAAGCAGTTCGTGCAGGCGATCTTCGAGAGCCACGCCGCCGGCCGGATCGACCTGCAGGTGGCCGTGCAGTTGGCAGTGGTGGCTCGCTTCTACGAGCGCATCGGCGATCACGCGGTCAACATCGGCGAGCGGGTGCGGTTCGTGGTGACCGGGTGGGTGCCCGAGCACAAGGGCGCCGAACGGTACCGTCGCTTCGTCGAGGGCACCGGTCAGATCCCGCGGATCGACGACGCCATGGTGCCCCCGGACGATTCCGGCGAAGACGCGAGCTGATCGGCACCGATGGGACTGCTCCAACGTCGCCGACAGCAACCGGTCGGCGACAGCGCCGCGATTGATGATGCGCGTGTCGATCTCGATGCGGCGCGTCGCGAGCTCATCCGCGCCCAGGTCGCGCTCGACAGCCTTCCGCTCGGGGTCGTTCTGGTCGATCATCGCGGTGTCGTGGTCATCCGCAACGCGCGCAACGTCGCTGGCAGCGGTCATGGCGATGTTCTCGTGCAAGAGGCGATCGATCGCCTCGTGCCGACCGCGCTCGCCGGTCGCGAGTCGCACACTTCGGTCGAGCTCTACGGGCCGCCCAAGAAGGTGATCCAGGTCAGCGCCGCTCCGCTGTCCGACGGCGGAGCGATCGTGTCGGTCGAAGACATCAGCGAACGGTCGCGTCTCGATGCGGTGCGCACCGACTTCGTTGCCAACATCAGCCACGAGCTGAAGACGCCCGTCGGCGCGCTCGCCGTGCTGGCCGAGGCCATCGCCGACGAGACCGACATCGACGTGGTGCAACGACTCTCGGTGAAGATGGTCGATGAGGCCCATCGAGCGGCGACGGCGATCGACGACCTGCTCGAGCTGTCGCGCATCGAGCTCGGCGGAACAGCCGTCAGCGATCCGGTGCAGGCGGCTGACGTGCTCGGAGACGCCGTAGTGCGATCCCTCGCTTCCGCCGAGCAACGCAACATCCACATCGACCTCGACGAACCTGCTGCGTTGACTGTGCGCGGCGACAGGCGGCAGCTCGTCTCGGCGCTCAGCAACCTCATCGACAACGCGGTGAAGTACAGCGAGCCGGGAAGCGACGTGCACATCGCCGCCGAGCTGGTCGATGGCCTCGTGAACTTCTCGATCAGCGACCACGGCGTCGGCATCCCCAGCCGCGACCTCGACCGCATCTTCGAGCGCTTCTACCGCGTCGATCGCGCCCGCAGCCGCGAGACCGGCGGTACCGGGCTCGGCCTGGCCATCGTCCGCCACGTCGCCACCAACCACGAAGGAGACGTTCAGGTGAAATCGGCAGAGGGCGAAGGGAGCACCTTCACGCTCAGGATCCCGGTGGCGCCATGAGCGCGCCGATCGTGTTGCTCGTGGAGGACGAGGAGAGCTTCATCGATGCTCTGCTGGTCGGTCTCAAGCGCGAGGGATTCCGGGTGGAGGTGGCGCGAGACGGTTTCGAGGCGTTGGAGCGTTTCGACATAGTGCGTCCCGACATAGTGCTGCTCTCATCATGGTCACCGCGAAGGGTGCCGAGATAGACACTGTCGTCGGCCTCGAGGTGGGCGCCGACGACTACGTCACCAAGCCGTACCGGATCAGGGAGCTCGTCGCCCGGATGCGCGCCGTGTTGCGTCGGAACCCACACGAGTCGGGCGTAACGCCAGAGCTGAGCCAGGGTTCGATCGTCGTCGGCGAGGTCGCCCTCGATCCCGACGAGCACGTCGTCACGGTTGGCGGCGAGCCGATGGCCCTACCGTTGAAGGAGTTCGAGCTGCTCCACATCCTGCTTGCCAACGCTGGCCGCGTGCTGCAGCGCGAGGTGCTGATCGACCGGGTGTGGGGCAACGACTACGTCGGCGACACCAAGACGCTCGACGTGCACGTGAAGCGGCTGCGCAGCAAGATCGAACCCGACCCGGCCTGCCCGACGCGGATCGTCACCATCCGCGGTCTCGGTTACAAGTACGAACGCTCGAAGCCGACCTGACACGGCCTGCTGGGCCCGACCCAGTCGCCCTACGATGCCCCTGTGCGTACGACCCCTCCGCCTCCGCCGCCGGGTCTCAGCCGGTTCAGCCGGTTGGCGCGCACCCACGCGGCCATGGCCGCCGGCGACGCGGCGATGGCGGTCGCGTTGGCCGACTCGGTGCTGTTCAGCCTCGACGCCGACGCGGCCAGGGGGCGCGTGCTGCTGTTCCTCGGGATCAGCTTCGTGCCGTTCCTGTTCGTGGCCCCGCTGATCGGGCCCTTGATCGACCGCACCGCCGGCGGCCGTCGGTTCGTGATCAAGGTGATCACCATCGGGCGGATGTTGCTGTCGACGCTGATGGCGTTTCACATCGAGGGCCTGCTGCTGTTCCCCTTGGCATTCGGCGCGATGGTGATGCAGAAGACATACGCGATCTCGAAGAGCTCGCTGGTGCCGAGCGTGGTGCGCAGCGAGGAGGAGCTGGTCGAGGCCAACTCGAAGTTGGGTCTGATCTCCGGTCTCGTGGGCTTCGTGGCGATCATTCCGGCTGGCTTGCTGCAGAAGACGATTGGCGGCAAGGCGACGCTGCTCTACTCGGCGTCGATCTTCGTGGTGGCCTTCGTCGCCGCGACCCGCCTGCCGAAGGAGGCGATCGCGACCCGATCGGCCAACCGCGCCGAGCGCATCGAACTGCACTCCGATCGGGTCGTGCTGGCGTCGACAGCGATGCTGTTGATCAGGGCCGGCGTCGGGTTCACCTTCTTCCACCTCTTCTTCTGGTTCCGTGCCCAGGATGCGGGTTTGATCTGGTTCGGTCTGTCGCTCGGCTTTGCCAGCTTGCTCACCATGACCGGCAATGCGATCGCCCCGCGGGTGCGGCGCCGAGTGCGCGAGGAGACGATGATGATCGGTGCACTCAGCGTGATCGCCGCGACCGGCCTCCTCGCCACGCTCGTTGGCGGCGTGGTCGCGGGCCTGTTGTTGGCCGGCATGGTGAACTTCGCGGCCTCGATCGGCCGTCTCGCGTTCGAATCGACCGTGCAGCACGATGCACCCGACGCGAATCGTGGCAGGGCGTTCGCACAGTTCGAGACCCGCTTCCAGCTCGGGTGGGTTGCAGCTGCCATCGTTCCCGTGCTCATCCAGATGCCAGGCCGCATCGGCTTCGTTGTCGTGGGTGGCGTGGCGTTCTCCGAGGCCGCGCTCTACATGCTGTCGGTGCGGGCCCTGCGTCTCGGTCACCGCCCACCGCACCCGTTCATGGCGATGAAGCGCTCCCTGGCCCGCCGTCGCGGCGCTACTCGCGCGGCGACTCCCGGCGCGGCACCCCGACGATCTCGCCAAGGTGGATCGGCGCGAGATCGAGCACGAGATCGAAGTGGTTCCTCCCGCCCACCTCGCACACTGGCACCCCCCACGCCGCCGCGAGCCGGCCGCTCTGACGTTTGAACGCCTCGGTCTCGTTGTCTCCGTGCGCGATCACCACGGCATCGACCGGCCGCGGCCCGGTGTCGATCGACAGCTCGGCAGCACGGTGTTCGTCGAGCCCGAGGGGATCGTTGACGTAGGTGTGTATCAGCGGCCGGAGGTCGTAGATGCCGCTGAGCAGGATGAGCCGGTTGACGGCGCTCGGCAGCCGCAGTGCCGTCCGTGCAGCCAGGTGCGCCCCCGCCGAGCTCCCCGACAGCGTGACGTGCGTTGGGGCGAGATCATCGATGAGCGATACCACGGCGGCACAGCACTGCTCGATCATCGTCTCGATCGAGGCATCGGGCGCCAGCGAGTAGTTCACCGCGGCGAACGAGACCCCGGCGTCGAGCAGCACCGGCGCGGCCATCAGCGAGTCCCATGCCGAGAGCTGCTGCCAGTAGCCGCCGTGGATGAAGATGTGCAACGGCCCCGGTTGGTGGTCGGGCCTGAAGAACGATGCAGAACTCGTCGGCATTCGGACCGAACGCCTTGACGCGATGGACGCGGGCGGCTGCGGCGTCACTCAGCTCGCGGTACCGCGACAGCTCGTGGTCGAGGTCGTCGATGCAGCTCGACGGTGAGTATTCGATCTCGAGCGGTGTCACAGCTGGATGCGCGCCAGCCACAGCCCGGGTGCGTCGATCTCGGCCGGCGTCGGCAGCCCACCCGCCGTGTCGAACAACCGGGTGAGATCGCCCTCGCCGGATCGGTCGACGACGCCGGCGATGAAGTCCTTGCCGCGCCGCACTTGCGCCGCGGAGACCTGCAGCCCGAGCAATCGTTCGATGAACACGTCTTCCGCCGTTGCCTCGATGCGGCGGCGGCGGACGGCCTCGGCGATGCCCAGCGCATCGCCGCCGATCAGCCGGGCGGCGACCGCGTCGACCATGTAGTCGACGTAGCCGACGACGGCGGC
>VFMC01000539.1 GCA_006515795.1 Acidimicrobiaceae bacterium
GTCGGCAGCAACGAAGCGGCCGGCGTTGCCCTCCTCGCCGGTCTCGCCAGACGGATCCGCGCCGCATCCGACGCCAAGCCCGTCGTCGTCTTCATCGACGACGTCGACGGGGCCGATCCCTCGACGGCGCGAGTGCTCGCCGGCGTGGTTCCGCTGCTCGACGACGTACCCGTCCTCGTCGTCTTCGCCGGACGATCGACCGCGGCAGGCCTCCCGCCCCAAGGGCTTCGCCAGGTGTGCTCGGCGGAGGTCGTCGTGAGCCCGCTCGACGATGACGAGACCGCACGGCTGGTTCGCGGCGCGGCGCCAGAGCTTGCCGAAACGGCCGTCGGGGCGATCGTCCGAACCGCCGGAGGTCGTCCCGCCATCGCCCTTGCGCTGGCCGCGGCCGGCGACACCGATCGGGCCCTCTCCTCGTTGCTGGCCGCGACCTCCGCCGAGGCACCGGCGGCGACCCTGGCGAGTGGTCTTGCCGACGGGTGGATCCCAGCCGGCGAGCTGAGCGACGCGATCGGCCTCGATCCGGCGATCTGGTCCGAGCTCGAACGGCACCACGTGGTGGTCACCTCCGACCGGCCGGCTAACGGCCCCGTGCCTGCTGCCGACCTCTGGTTCACCGCAGCCAGGCGGGCGATGGGCCCAGGCGTTCGCCCTCTCGCCGCCGCCGTCGCCGAGCTGCTCGAAGGTCGCGGACCGGCTGCCACGATCGCGGCGGTCTGGGAGATCGCGGCACGGCCGGATCGGGCGAGCGACGGTTGGGAACGGGCCGCCGGAGAGGCGGAGTCCGATCTCGCCATCGAGACGGCCGCGGCAGCGCTGCGCCGAGCAATCGAGTTGGGCGGCGACCCGGCGCTCATCCGTCTCGGTCGGCGTGCCGGCGAGCTGTCGCTGGCAGCCGGCGACCGGCTGGAGGCCGATCTCCTCGCCGAGCGGCTGCTTCCCCGCCTCCCTCGACACGATGGCCCCGGAGCTATCGGAACGCTGATGCTGCGCTACCGGGCCCGCACCGAAGCCGGCCTTGCCGGCGCCGACGCCCAACTCGATCGGGCCCTCGCGATCGACGTGGAACCGTGTCCCGAGAGCATCGATGCGCTCGTCGTCGATTCGTTGCGGCGTGTTCTCGAGGATCCCTCCGCTGCGGCGGCGCAAGCCGCCCGCGCCCTCGCCGACGCGACGGCGATCGACCATCTGTCCGGCATCGCCGCCGCAGCGGGAGCTGCCGGTCTGGCGGCCGCCATCGCCGGCGATCTCGACGCGGGATTGGCCCACTTCGATGCCGCCCTCGAGGCTGCCGCGCGCACCGGCG
>VFMC01000540.1:0-1079 GCA_006515795.1 Acidimicrobiaceae bacterium
CGGTCGTGGCCGCGGTGATCCAGTCCGGCGCAGACCGTGATCCGTCGTCGAGCACGTCGTCGAGGGTGAGTTGTTCGGCCAGATCATGGAAGTTGCTGACGCTCACCCCCAACAGCCGCACTCCGGGGCTCACGTCGAGCGCGCGCAGCAGCGGCTCGACGACTTCGAGCATCGCCTGTGCCGTGCACATCGGACTCGGCGCGGTTCGCGACCGAGTGATGGTGGTGAAGTCGGCGAAACGCACCTTGAGCGACACAGTCTTGGCTGCCGTGCCCGCTTGGCGAAGTCTGCTGGCCACGGCATCGGCCAGGCGAACGGCCTCGCGGAGCAGGTCGTCGACGTCGTGGCGATCGTGGGCGAACGTCTCCTCGTGACCGATCGACTTGGCCTCGCGTTCGGTTTCGACCGGTCGATCATCGCGGCCCCAGGAGAGCTCGTGCAGGTGCGCGCCATGCGCCCGGCCGACCGCAGCGATGAGCGCCTCGAGGTCGATCCTGGCGAGATCGCCGACGGTGGCGATCCCGAATCGGCGGAGTCGTTCGAGCGTGGCGGGGCCGACACCCCAAAGCATCGCGACCGGCAGCGGGTGCAGGAACTCGATCTCGTGGCCCGGGGCGATCAGCAACACCCCCGGCCCAGGTTCGACACCCCGGTCGGTGACCACCGGCTTGGCGCGCTTCGACGCGAGTTTGGCGACGAACTTGTTGACCGCACCACCTACCGAGCAAGCCAGATCCAGCTCCGAAGCGACGTCGGACCGCAGTTGCTCGGCGATGGCGCCGGCTGACCCGAGCAGGCGGATCGAACCGGTCACGTCGAGGAAGGCCTCGTCGAGCGCGATCGGCTCGACGAGAGGAGTGACCCGGTGGAAGATCTCGTGCACCTGCTTGCTCACCTCGGCATACAGGTCGTGGTCGCCGGGAAGGAACACGGCTTCCGGGCATCGCCGCCGGGCGACGGCCGACGGCATCGCCGAGAACACGCCGTATCGGCGGGCCTCGTAGTTCGCCGCCGCCACCACACCGCGCCGGCCGGTGCCGCCGACGACGACCGGCTTGCCAAGCAGTTCGGGTCGGCGG
>VFMC01000540.1:1086-2392 GCA_006515795.1 Acidimicrobiaceae bacterium
TCCATGTCGACGTGCAGGATCGACCTGGTCATGGGAGGTACTCGGCCCTCGTCGATCTTCGATCGGTGCCGTGCAACCGGAACCGGAACAGCGGCGGGTCGTCGACCGGGTCGTCGACCGGGGAGCCGCGGTCGCGCCGGTCGGCGCCAATCGAGACGCGATCGAGCCAGGCACCGACGGGCACCGTGATCCACAACGGCCCGTCGGCCAGAAGGACTCTGGCCTCCTCGGCCGAAACAGCGCGGCAGTGCTCGACGATCCCGTCGGGATCGTCGAGCGAGATGGTGCCCTCCACCTCCACCTCCCAGGCCTCCACCTGCAAGAGCCAGCCGAGACCGGGCGCGGCCACCTCGACCCGGTACGCGCATCGGGCGAAGTCGCGCACCACGAGACCGGTCTCCTCCAGCACCTCCCTGGCGAGGCCCTGGTGGATGGTCTCGCCGTCGTCGATCACGCCGCCCGGCGGCGACCAGTCGAGCGAGCGATCCCGCCTCCGGTTGCCGACGAGGAGGAGCCCGTCGCCGTGGGCGATCAGCGCCCCTCCGACCAGCCAGCTCCTCACAGGTTCCGGGTCCTCACGGGTTCCAGTGTGCCACACGTGAAGGCATGCACCAGAACGCCTGTTCGCCCACGAGGGCGCCGTCAGCCGCCGAGCGCGCGCCGCCGCCGCCGCCCACCGAAGTCGGCGATCCACAGCCTGCCGACGAGCCAGAAGGCCTCGCGCACGATGCCGCCGGAGAACTTCGAATCGCCCTCCATCCGGTCGCGGAACGTGATCGGGATCTCGACGACCCGGCCTCCGAGGCGGACGATGCGATAGGTCATCTCGACCTGGAACCCGTACCCCTCGGCGCTCACCGTGTCGAAGGCCATCCGTTCGAGCGCGTCGGATCGGTAGGCGCGGTACCCGGCGGTGACGTCGTTGACCGCCAAGCCGAGCACACCGGCGGCATATCGGTTCCCCCACCGCGACACCTGCCGTCGCCGGCGCGGCCAGTTGAGGGTGATGCCGCCGGGAACGTACCGGCTGCCGATGGCCACATCGGCGCCGAACTCGACTGCGGCGATGAGCGCCGGCAGCGACGCCGGATCGTGGGACAGATCGGCATCGATCTGCACGCAGATCTCAGCGCCCTGATCGATCGCCCGTCGGAGCCCGAAGCGGTACGCAGCACCCAGGCCGCCCTTCGCATCGCGCCGGATCACCTCGATCCCGCCGAGAGTCTCGGCCAGCGCTTCGGCGGCATCGGCAGTTCCATCAGGGCTGCCGTCGTCGATCACGAGGATCGCCGAATCGGGCACGACC
>VFMC01000124.1 GCA_006515795.1 Acidimicrobiaceae bacterium
GCTGCGCCCACGACGACCGAGGCGAACGGCCCGGCCGTGGCCGCGGTGAACGTCGCCCCACCAACGGCCGACGTGCCCGCCTGGCAGTCGAAGTTCGCCTTGATGAGGCCACCGGCCACCTGTGCGCTGATGTAGATACCCCCAGCCGGGGTAACGGCGCCGGGGCCCACCTGACCAGCCGGGATGGCCGGCAGCGATCCTGGTGGAGCCTGCGAGAACGACACGGTTCCACCGGTCGGTGTCCACGTGGAATCCGCTAGCGACAGGTTCAGCGAGAGCGGAGTCGCCGTCTCGTCGGCCGTCCCCGGAATGCCGTCGGGATCACCGACGGTCGTGCTGACGGTCGCCGTGAACTGGCGCACCGCAACCCCTTCGGTGGTGTTGGCACCAGCGATGCCCACCCAACCCCGTACCGGAATCGAGTTCGCGCCTACCGTCAACAACCCCAGGTTGTAGCCCGCAATTAACAAAGTGGCCGGCACGCTGGCCTGGAAATTGACTCCGCTGAGCGTAATGACTCCACCCCCAACTGTGGCTGGGTTTGGAGAAGCACTACCAGTCATGGAGATGTTGATGTCGCTGTAGTTACCGGTGGCGTTGCTCTTGCAGGCGTTGTTCGCGGTCAAGGCCAACACCGAGGAGCTGGTGAAGCCCAACGACGCCACTGAGATCAGTGCGACCGCGATCAGGACAAGTGCAGCGATGGCCAGCCGTTGGTGGCGTCGCACGATGGGTTCCCCTCAAACTTTTTGATGTTGTGGCTCGGATCGGTCCGCCCCCAGCGGACCGCAGGACAGGTTGCAACAAGCGCACACGCGTGTCAAGTGCCTGGAGTAAGCACTTTGACAAGATCTCGTCAAGCACTTGACAGCGCAACCCTACCACGAGGTAACATACCGCCGCCTCGCCGCATGGAGTGGTGGGGAACGTAAAGGTTGCCACGGGGGGGGACGTCGCGATGACGACTCGTGGAGGCAGGGAACCGTCGGCGGGGTCCGACACTCTTCTCTGTGTTCCGGGAGCAATCGCGGACACTTCTTCATCCTTGGTGACGGATTATCCGAGCCACCAACATCGAGTTTGAAGGAGTGATCCTCTTGTCCCCATTCACACGGCGCCGCGGCGCCATAGTTGCCACGTTGGGCCTGTCGCTCAGCATGCTAGGCGTGGGGGTGACCAGTTCTGTCGTACACGCGGCGCCTGGCACGCTTACCACCACCAACGCCTGCAAGAGCAGTGCCACCGGCACTTTCAGCGACCTGCAGTGGACGCTCGGCGGCACCGCCGCTCCCAACCCCATCACGCTCGGCACCGGCGACATCACCTTGTCGGGTGGCACGGTCTCTTCGGCGATACCGGCGACCATCCTGCTCGCGGGCTACAACCTGGGCCTGCTCACAACCGGTCTGAACAACATCCCGACCACGGTCTGGGTCGCCCGCTCAGCCACCAACGTCGACATCGGCGGTGGCGTTGCCGGCACCAAGACCCAGGTCGACGTGCTGTCCCTCACACTGGTCACCACCATCACCGATCCCGATGGAATTCCGGCGACTCTCGACGAGACCGCCACTCCGTTGGCGGTGAACGAGGTATTGCCCAACTTCATCGTCACCCCGTTGGGCGGAAACGTGGCGTTCAGCCAGGCCGCTCCCGGCAGTCTGCCGACCATCGCCGCTGGAGTTGCTGCCCCCACCGCGGTCACGCCGTTGGGGAGCATCTACACCAGTTCGTCGGTCGCCGGCGGCCTCATCAAGGCCAACTTCGACTGCCAGCCCGGCACAGCGAACCTCGATCCGCCGCCCGCCACGAGCGGCCCCACGTTCACACCGGCAGCCTCGATCGGTGCGTTCGAGAACGGTGTGGTGGTTGCGCCGGCGACTGCTCCCGTGTGCAGCAACGAAACAGCGAGCGTCGGCGTCACCCAGGCGGCCCCGATCGACATCAGCAACAACTGCTCCGACGTCAACGAGGCCCAAGGTGGCGGTAGCCCGTTCACCTACACCACCGGCGCCGTCTCGGCTGGAACCCTCGACGACACCGGAACCCTCGGTGACGGAATCTTCACCTACACCGCACCCGCGACCGACCCGGGCGCTCCGATCGTGGTGACCTTCACCGCGACCGACGCCTCCGGCCTCACCAGCGCCGCCGGCAGCATCACCATCACGATCTTGGCCAACAGTTGCGATGCGAGCACCGCATCCTGCTCGCTCACCGAGATCGTCGTGCAGCCCGTCATCGGGGCGACGATGACCCTCGCCAAGGCGCCAGGGCTGGTCGTGATGTCGCCGGTGTTCTTGAACGGTGCCGAGCAGGTCAGCACCGGCACCATGCAGGGCATCACGATCACCAACGCCCGCGGCAACGCTGCCTCGTGGTCGGTGACCGCCTACATGACCGACCTCGGTGCCGCCGGCAGCCCGACGTTCTCGCCGCTCCCCGGAGTGACGGTCCCGTTGTGCTCGAATGCCGGAGCTGGTCCGTTCATCGCCAACCCAGCCCTGGCGGCAACCATCGCCTCGAACCGGTTGTGCATCCCGGGCGACAACATGGGTTGGGTTCCGACATCGGCGGTCACACACAACGACATCCCGGGTGACGTGGCCGCTGTTGTTTCCGGACCAGCCAGTGCCGCCGATGCGGCAGCATGGCTAGCTCTGTTGGTTACCGCCGGCAACCTCGCTGATCCTGGCGTCGGAGTCGACGGCATCGGCGGCCTGTTGGGCAGCAAGACCCTGTGCTCGGCGCCTGTCAACCAGGCCGGTGGCACGTTCACCTGCAGTGCCTCGTTGTTCCTGGGCGTTCCGGCCAGCGCCGGGGCGGGCACCTACACGGGTGGTTTGGTCCTGACCCTGGTCTGACCCTGGTCTCACCAGTCACGAACCTAGTCAAACTTGGCGGGCGGAGAGTCGGAACGAAATCTGACTCTCCGCCCGCTGTCGTTGCCCAAGAGGATGAAATGCTGAAGCCCCCGAGCACAATGGTGAAGATGCTGCGATTCGCCACAGCGATGACCGTGGCGATGCTGGTGGGGCTGCCCTCGCCTGGTCACGGAGCGACCGTCCCGCCTGATGAAACCGACCCTGGCACCGATGACGGCTCGTTCGCGGTGCAGCCGTCCGGCCCCACCGGTCCAGGCGGTCGCGACTACTTCATCTACACACTCGGTGCCGGCGAGGTGTTCGGCGACGTGGTCGCGGTGTCGAACGTCGGCACCGAAACGGCGACGTTCGTCGTGTACGGCACCGACGCGCTGAACACCACGGACGGGTCGTTCACGCTGCTACGCGAGGAGGACCAACCCACCGACGTCGGGTCCTGGCTCGAGCTCGGCGCAACCCAGCACACGCTCGAGCCTGGCATGCGCGTCGACATCCCCTTCAAGGTGACGGTTCCCGACGATGCCGCTCCTGGTGATCATGCAGGCGCCATCGTCGCCCAGAAGATCAGTGATCCGACGCTTCCCGACGACGGCATCGGCCTGGACGTGCGCGTGCGCATCGGTGCCCGCATCTACGTCCGCGTCGACGGCCTGCTGAGCCCGTCGATATCCGTCGAGGATCTGAGCGTCGAATACGACACGCCCGCCAACCCATTCGCATCGCGGTTGGCACACATCAGCTACGTGTTGACCAACACCGGCAACGTTCGTTTGTCACCCACCGCGAAGCTGGGCCTCGCCGGCGTGTTCGGCCTCGGCGACCACCAACTGCCCGACCGGCAGATCCCAGAACTGCTACCCGGATCGTCGCTCGAGATCGCTGAGACCGTCCACGACGTGAAGCCCTACCTCCGACTCACGGCAACCCTGGAAGTGCTCGCTCCCAGCGACAGCATCGAGGTGAGCACCACGATGAAGATCTGGGCCATCCCAGTTGGCCTGGTGGTCGGTCTCGCCTTGCTCATCCTGTCGCTGATCGCCGTCATCATCTGGCGCCGACGTCGCCGCGCGGGGCCGACGAAGCAGTGAACCCAGGGCGCACCCGACTGGCCGGGGCCATCGCGGCCACGATCGTCGCATGCGCGCCCGTCGCAAGAGTCGCTGCCCAGGCGCCTGAGCCGCCGCCCGAGCAGCAACCCGAGGTTGCAGTCACCGACGACCCATTTCCCGACGACATCCTCCACGAGGGCACGACCTTCAAGATCGAGGGCCAGCATTGGCCGCCCAACACACTCGTGCAACTCGAGGTGTGCGGTAGTCAGGCGAGATCTGGCTCGGCGGATTGCGCCACCAGCAATGCCCAGATCGTCGCCGCCGACGCGACGGGTTGGTTCCGCGCCCGCCTCGCAGTCGTCCTTCCCCCGTCGCCCTGTCCGTGCATCATCCGGGCGATGAGCCAGACGTCAGCTCTCTTGGCGACCGTGCCGATAGAGATCCCGAACGCGCCGACCGCGCACCCCGGAGATGGAACCGTCAACGCTCCCGCGCTACGACGGATCGAGGTGAGCATGTCCCGCCTACGCGGTTCCGACACGTGGCAGACGTGGCTCGGTGGCCGGCCGAAACGTAGCCTCGAATTCGAGGTGGTGAACACCGGCTCTGTCGCGGTCAGCGATGCGACCGTCGCGTTGAGCATCGGGCCGTCCGACAGCCCCACGGGTTTCGTCAAACCGGTGAAGATCGAAACTCTCGCAGTGGGCGAGTCGCGCACGTACACGGTGGCGATCGAGTTCGACTCGCTCGCCTATGGGGAACAGATCGTGCAAGGAACCGTCAACGGCGCCTCCGTGCCCGAGACGTTCTCCGCTTCGACCTCCACACATCCATGGCTGCTCATCGTGTTGCCGATCGCATTGGTCGCGCAAGCGATCCTGCTCTTCGTCCGCAACCGTTTGCGTCGCAGGTTGCACGATGATCAAGATGCACTGGCGATCGAAGCTGCGCCCGAGCTCAAGGCCATTGGAATGGGCGCGGCAGCGAGTACCCAGGAGTCGGAGGGGGACGCGCCCCAGTCGGAGGGCGAGCCGGACGACGACGGGTCCGTGGCCCCGGAAGGAGAGCCGGATGAGGCCGCGGTTTCACCGGTCGACGAGCGTTTGATCTTCATCGTCACGATCGTCGAGGACCTCGGCCCCGAAGATCTGGTCGAGTCAGCCAACCCGCGCCAATCGACGATGGTCGTGAGAGATCGGGGGCAGCTCGAGACGATGATCGTCGACCGCATCGAAGTGCCCGCAGCAGAGAGCGTCGACGGCGTCCCCTACTTTGGAAGCATCGACCTGATCACCGTCGTGTCGAATCCGGAAGTGACTGTCGGCGCGGCACACGCGGCGTGCGACGAGCTCAGTAGATGGATCGATTCGAGCGTTCGCTCGAAGTCGCCGGGAGGGTCCGATGGCGCCGTATTGCGCCGATGGAACCACGGATCATCCGATCCCTCTCCGCATCACCGTCCTGGCGATGGAATCGTCGGCGCGCCGGAAATGGTGGTGCTAGCGGTGTTCCTGCGGGTCAGCAACGACCTGACCCCAACTACTAGTTGAGCGGGTG
>VFMC01000541.1 GCA_006515795.1 Acidimicrobiaceae bacterium
CAGGCCGGGTTGGCGCTGGCGCCCAAGGTTTTGAGGAACTGCCCACTCGTCCCCGGGGCCAGGCGGACGTAGTCGGTGCCGTTGTAGTAGAGGACGTCGCCCTGGGCATCGGAGCCCATCGCGAGCTTGGTGCCGTCGACGGCGTTGGCCTCGATCGAGGCGGTCTTCACACTCGCGGTCGTGATGTCGCCCGCCCCATCGATCGTAAAGTCCACCCCGCCGCCGCCGATGTCCAGATCGAGCTGCGAGCTGCCGGCCGCGGCGTTGTAGCCGACGGTGTGGGTGAGGGTCACGTCGCGGTCGGTCGCGATCGTCCCCACCCCGCTGTCGCTATCGTAGCTGCCCCGCAGGGTCAGGACGGGCGCGTTGACGCCCGCCGCGTTCGTCGCGGCGATCGAGTCGAGCAGGACCGACCCGCCAGCACTGATCGCGGTATCCCAGCCGCTGCCGATCTGGAGGGCGACCTCGGTCGCCTCGGCATCGGCGGCAATCCCGCCGATATCCAGGCCGGTGAAGCTGCCGCCGGTGTGGTTGGCGCTGTTCGTGTAGTTGAGGTAGAGGCCGCGGAAGACGTCCGGGCCGGTCGCATCCAAGAGCCCGACGGTCCCGGAGAGCGTCACGGCATCGGCGCCGGCGTTGGCGGCGTTGACCTTGGCGAAGGTCTTCGCTCCGGTCAGGGTCTGGATCCCGGTCAAGGTCACGAAGTCATCGTCGGTCGTGGCGGTATTGATCGCGCTGGCCGAGTTCCACTCGGCATCGCGGGTGATGGCCGCGGCCAGGGAGAGCGTGTCGTCGGTCAGGACGATCTCATTCGCGGTGCCGGCGAGGTTCGTGTCGGCGGAGATGTCGAGGCCCGAGATGGTCGTGCTCGTGTGGGCGTGGAGGTCATCGACCACCGTCACGACCCCGGCGTTCGTCATCGTCGCATCCCCGGAGAGCGCGGCCGCGGTCGGGGCGCCACTGCCATCGCCGATCAGGATCTGGGTCGTGGCGAGGTTCAGGTACGTCAGGGTGCCGGCCCCGGAGCCCACGAGGACGTCGTTGGCGGCCAAGGCGGCATCCGGGAGGGTCAGCGTCGCATCGACGGTCGGGTCCGCCGGGAAGGCCAAGATCGACTCGACGAGGTTGTCGGTGGTCCCCTCGATGACGAGCTGGGTGCCGCCGGTCGTCACCCCGTCCTTGAAGCAGCCGCCCCCGGTGCAGTTGCCGACGTCGGTGACGTCGCCGGAGCCCGCCGGGTCGCCCCAGGCCGGGTTGGCGCTGGCGCCCAAGGTTTTGAGGAACTGCCCACTCGTCCCCGGGGC
>VFMC01000542.1:0-360 GCA_006515795.1 Acidimicrobiaceae bacterium
CACTAGGCGACGAGGCCATGCGCCACGTGGCCGCGATGCGCCGCAACGCATCCGGCGCCGGGCGTCGCGCCGGCCAGGACTGACCGTCCGGCGGGTTCGGCCGGCGGTAGGGTCAGCCGCGGCCAAATCGGCGAGACCGTCGTCGCGGGGCGCCGACCAGCCGCAGCCTGACCAGCCGTGGGTCGAGCCGGCACATCAGGCGGACGTGCCATGGCAGCAGTTCTCGGCTGGTCGTGTCGAGGTGCGTCCGCAACACCGCCGAGCGGAGGGCTGCGGGTTCGCCCACACCCGCGGGTGAGTAGATGGCCCTCGTCACGAAACGCGCCAACTCGAGCAACGATCGATGGTCGAAGGCGATCT
>VFMC01000542.1:381-1683 GCA_006515795.1 Acidimicrobiaceae bacterium
GGCGATCTCGCGCTCGACCAGGGCGACGTACTCGATCGGCGTCGCCCCGGCCTGCGGCGGTGCCCCAGCCAGTTGCAGGGCCCCCGTGGCGCCGTGCCAGGCCGTGACCACCTGCTCCGACGGGGTGGCACCGGTGCGCGTGAAGCGTCGGACGATGGCCGGCATCCAGATCATCCAGGCGCCGAGCAACACGATCGCGAGTGCGATCCAGGGTCCACCCCCGCCGCCGCCGTCGTCGCCCCCGCCGCCGACGATCTGCGGTGCGGTGGTGGGCGAGGCCGGGCCCGTCTCGTTGTCGCGTTCGGTGGTCGGTGTCTGGGGCGGTCGGGTGCTGGTGGGCGCGGCCTCGGGGTCGCCGGTCCCCGTGCCGGCTTGGACCGGGGTATCGTCCTGCGCCGGCGCGGCGCCGGTGACATCCTGGCTGCCCGGCGCACCGCGGCCAGGGGTCGGCTCGAAGAGCACCCATCCGGCACCGTCGAACCACACCTCGGGCCACGCGTGTGCGTTGCGACCGAGCACGTGGTACAACCCGTCGGCGCGGAGCTCACCGGAGGTGTAGCCGACGGCCACGCGGCTCGGCAGTCCGAGGGCTCGGGCCATCACCGCGAACGTGCCGGCGAACTGCTCGCAGTAGCCCTTCTGGATGCGGAGGAAGCTGAGCATCGCGTCGTCGCTGTGGCCGCGCTGCACCGTGAGGTCGTAGTCGAACTCGCTGCGGAACCAGTCCTGCAGTGCCCGCGCCTGGTCGTATGGAGTTGTCGCGCCGGCCGTGACCTGGCGAGCGATGTCGACGACCTCCGAAGGGATGCTCGGCAGTTGCAGGAACTGATCGCTGGGAGGGCTCGACGCGGGCAGCGTGCGCAACAGCTCGGGCGTGGGCACCGCAACATCGGCGGCGATGTTGAACAAGTCGCCTTCGGCCAACCCATCGCCGCCGGCGATCAGTGTGTCGTTGCCGGACAGCCACAGAAGGCCGTCTTGAGCCACGGTCAACGGCCGGAACGCCGACGGCACAGGCTTACCACCGAGGTGCACGATCTTGATCTGCTGCTGCACCACCCGGCTGTCGACCAACTGCTCGTTCAGTTGGCCGTTGGCCGACTCGAGCTGGGCATCTGGGAGCTGCCACGTGGTGCCGTCGAAGACCGACAGCCCGATGGCTCGCCAGTACCGGCCGACGGCCGAGCTCATCGTGAACATCTCGGTGTTGAAACGGTTGACGAGCCGCGACCGGATGTCGACGAGGGGACTGAGCACCTCGGTGACGTCAGCCTGCGACTGCCGGGTCTCGAGAAGGGGCTC
>VFMC01000543.1:0-1284 GCA_006515795.1 Acidimicrobiaceae bacterium
CCACGAATCGATGCTCGTCCAGGCGGGCGCCGTCACCCGCCAGGTGCGCACGCCGCTCGACCTCGAACGCTGCGACGCGTTGGTGATGCCAGGCGGTGAGAGCACCACGATGTCGAGGCTGCTCGACACGGCCGGGCTGTTCGATCCACTCGCCGCGAGGATCGCCGCGGGGATGCCGGCGTTCGGTACGTGTGCGGGAATGATCCTGCTTGCAGTCGATGTGCTCGACGGACGGCCCGACCAGCGCAGCTTCGGCGCGATCGACATCGCCGTTCGTCGTAACGGCTACGGCCGCCAGATCGACAGCTTCGAGGGCGACATCCAGCTCGACGAGAGCGTCGGGCAGGGTTCTTCGTCGTTTCACGCGGTGTTCATCAGGGCGCCAAAGGTCGAGCGCGTCGGCCATGATGTTGCCGTGCTCGCGTCGTTCGCCGAAGTTCCCGTGCTGGCGCGACAGGGTCAGGTCGTTGTGGCATCGTTCCATCCTGAGCTCACCGCCGACACCCGGTTGCACCAGTACTTCCTCTCCATCGTCGCTGCGAACCACGCGGCAACTTCCACCCGAACGGTCATCTGAAGACCGTCGAAGGAGCAGTCATGTCCGGCCATTCCAAATGGGCAACGATCAAGCACAAGAAGGGCGCCGCCGACCAGGCGCGGGCCAAGGTCTTCGCCAAGGTCGCTCGTCAACTCGAAGTGGCGGCCCGCGACGGCGGTGGCGATCCGAGCACCAACGCGACGCTGCGCACGATGGTGCTGAAGGCGAAGGCAGCGCAGATGAACAACGACCTGATCGACCGGGCGATCAAGCGCGGTACCGGTGAGGGGGCCGCCGGCGCCTACGAGGCGATCACCTACGAAGGGTATGCGCCGGGCGGTGTCGGGCTGCTCGTCGACGTGCTCACCGACAACCGCAATCGATCGAGCGCCGATGTGCGCAACATCTTCTCGAAGCTGGGCGGATCGCTGGCCGAACCCGGATCGGTGAGCTGGCAGTTCAGCCGCAAGGGCGTCATCATCGCCACCGGCGGCGAGGACGAGGTCATGCTCGCTGCGCTCGAAGCCGGCGCCGACGACGTCGCCGCCGACGGCGACGCCTGGAGGATCACGTGTGATCCCTCGACGCTCTACGACGTTCGCGATGCCGTTCAAGCGGCGGGGGTGGTCGTCGAATCGGCCGAATCGACGATGGTCTCGTCGACGATCATCGAGGTCGCCGATGTCGCCGACGCCAAGAAGGTGCTGCGCATCGTCGACGCGTTGGAGGACAATGACGACGTGCAG
>VFMC01000543.1:1339-2637 GCA_006515795.1 Acidimicrobiaceae bacterium
GCAGCTCAACAGCTACAACGACGGTCTCGATCAGTTCGAGGCACTCGACGCGCAGGTGTTGGGCATCTCCGCGCAGAGCATCGACAGTCACGACAAGTTCAGCGGCAAGCACGGCTTCAAGTTCCCGCTGCTCGCCGACACCGACAAGAAGGTCGCTGCGCTCTATGGCACCCTCGGGCCGATCGGCTTCCCTCGGCGCAGCGTGTTCGTGATCGACAGCGGCGGTGTCGTGCGTTACGCCCACCGGGCGATCGCCGGGCTCACGTACCGACCGGTCGACGAGCTGGTCGACGTTCTCCGCGGACTCCGTTGACGGTCGCCGTACCTGCGCGCTCGCCGCGCTGATGCCGCCGCCATCTCCGACACCCCTGCTATGGTCGTACGCGTGTTCGCCCGTTCCAGATCCTCGGTGAAGGTGAAGTCGTCGTGATCGTCCTCGGCATCGACCCAGGCCTCACCCGCTGCGGGTACGCGGTGCTGAAGTCCGGTAGTGGTCGGTCGGTCAGCGCAATGGCTCTCGGCGTAATCCGCACGCCGCCCAGTTCTCCGCTGCCCCAACGGCTGGCCGAGCTCAAGGCCGAGCTGGCCTCGCTGATCGCCCAGTTCCGCCCGCAAGTGGTTGCCGTCGAGCAGGTGTTCTTCCAGGTCAACGTGCGTACCGCGATGAGCGTCGGCCAGGCCAGCGGGCTAGCCCTCGCCGAGGCTGCAGCCGCCGGGTGCGACGTGATCCAGTACACGCCGAACCAGGTGAAGAGCTCGGTTGCCGGGTGGGGTGGGGCCGACAAGCTGCAGGTGCAGAAGATGGTCCAGGCGCGCCTCGGGTTGGCGGCGGTGCCCGAACCTCCCGACGCGGCCGATGCCGCCGCGCTGGCGCTGTGCCATCTGGCGATGGCGCCGGCCGCTGGCCGCGTCGCGGTGGGGGGCACCAGGTGATCGGGTCACTGCGCGGCACGGTTCTCGAACGGACGACCGACTCGGCTGTGCTCGTCGAGGTGGGCGGCGTCGGCTACGTGGTCACCGTCACGCCGCGCACGCTCGCCGAGCTCGAACCCACCTCGCCGGTGTTCCTGTACATCCACCACCACATCCGCGAAGAAGCGCAGACGCTCTACGGGTTCCACCATCGCGACGAGCGATCCACGTTCGAAGTTCTCATCGCGACCCACGGGATCGGCCCGGCGCTGGCGATCGGCATCCTCGGCACGCATGCGCCGTCGGCCCTGGTCGACATCGTCGCAACCAGCGACATCGGTGCGCTCACGATGGTGCCGGGTGTCGGCAAGAAGACGGCCGAGCGG
>VFMC01000544.1:0-1023 GCA_006515795.1 Acidimicrobiaceae bacterium
CCTTGCAGTCGATCAGGTAGAAGCCTCCGAGGGCCTCCTTCGTCTCGGCGAAGGGGCCGTCGGTGGTGATCACGTCGCCTCCCTTTGCCCCGCCGGTGACGTGCACGGTGGTGGCGGTGCCCGTGTCTTGCAGTGCTTCACCTCCGGCGATCACCCCCGCGGCTCCGGCGACCTCACCGAAGTGCATGTACTCGGCCATCACCGCGCCCCATTGCTCGGGGCTCGGCGCCGTCGTCGGCTCTGCGCTGTAGATCAGTGCTGCGTACCTTGGCATGGTTGCTCCTTTGTTCGTCCCCGGCTGATGCTCAGGTGGCGGGCTCCCGGCGGGGTGCTTCCGTTGCCGATCCGACGAACGGCGACCGCCGATTTCGACAGGATGACGGAAAAGTCTGACACGTGACGATGACGCGAGGTGCCGGCTGCAAAGTGCTTGCAAATGTTAGCAGACCGGGTTATGCTTGCTCTTGCAAGCGCGCCCCCGTGCGCTCCTCGACCGAAAGGACAGAACAATGCCAACCATGCCAACCATGCCAACCATGCCAACCATGCCAACCATCTCGATGCCGACCCTGCCCAGCCTTCCCACCCTGCCGAGCCTGGCGCTGCCGACCCTGCCGACCCTGCCGGCGATCGACGCCAAGGACCTGTTCGAGAAGGCTGACGCCTTCCAGGCCAAGGCACTCGCCGCGGTCGAGAAGCTCACCGCCGACGCGATCAAGCGTCTGCCGGAACTTCCCGTCGCGCTGGCGGATCGTCTGTCCTCGTTGCCGTCGCTCGAGATCGTCCACGCCGAGGTGTTCAACCACGCCGGCAAGGTGCAGTCCGCCAATCGCGTGTTCGTGCGAAGGGTGCTGCTCGGCGAGGCCACGCCGAAGGTGGCCACGAAGGTGACCGCGAAGGTGACCACGGCGAAGGCCACGGCTCCCGCCGCCAAGAAGCCCGCCGCCAAGAAGCCCGTCGCCAAGACCGCGACCAACTGATCACCCCTCCGACCGGGCCGACCTCACGACGCAGTGACGGTCG
>VFMC01000544.1:1089-3443 GCA_006515795.1 Acidimicrobiaceae bacterium
CTGGCCCGTCTTCGGCCCGTAGCCGGGCGCGGTTGCTCGGCTACGGTTCCCGAGCCATGTCGTTCCGATTTGCCACACGCACCAGGGGGCTCCGCTCGTCGGCGATCCGCGACCTGCTGAAGGTGACGGAGATGGCCGACATGCTTTCGCTCGCCGGCGGGCTGCCCACACCGCAGAGCTTCCCGCTCGACGACCTGCGCCGCGAGGCCGACCGGCTGCTCGGGGAGTACGGGCCGACCGTGGTGCAGTACTCGGCCACCGATGGCGTGCTCGACCTCCGTCGTTGGATCGCCGATCACTACTCCGCCGAGCTCGGCCGCACGATCGCCGTGGAGGGCGAGATCATCGTCACCCACGGTTCGCAGCAGGCCCTCGATCTGCTCGCCAAGGTGCTAATCGACCCGGGTGACGTGGTCGTCACCGAATCGCCCGCCTACCTCGGTGCCGTGCAATCGCTCGAGTTGTTCGAACCTCGCTTCGAGGTGATCCCCGGCGACGAGCACGGAATGCGGGTGGAGATCTTGGCCGATCGGCTGGCGGCCGGGTTGCGGCCGAAGGCGATCTACGTGGTGCCGAACTTCCACAACCCCTCCGGCGCCACGATGTCGTTGGACCGGCGTCGGCTGCTGGCGGCACTCGCCGATCAACATGAGCTGCTGGTGATCGAGGACGACCCGTACGGAGCCATCCGTTTCGCCGGTGCGCCCCTTCCACCGATCGCCAGTTTCACGCCTCGGGCGATCTACCTGAGCACGTTCTCCAAGATCGTCGCTCCCGGGTTCCGTGTCGGGTGGATGATCGGGCCGCCCGAGGTGATGGCATGGGTGGCTCGCGCCAAGCAGGCCGCCGATCTGCACACGTCGACCTTCGCCCAGCAGTTGCTCGTCAACGTGGTGGCACAGCCGGGCTGGCTCGACGCGCAGAAGGCTCGGATCATCCCGATGTACCGCCAACGATGCGTCGCCCTCGCCGATGCTCTCGAGCAGTCGCTCGGAGACCGGATCTCGTTCCACCGGCCCGAGGGTGGGATGTTCCTGTGGACCGAGTTCGCGGGCATCGCCGACACAAAGGTGCTGCTCGAGCGCGCGCTCGCCCGTGGCGTCGCGTTCGTGCCGGGGAGCGCGTTCACGATCGCTCAGGAGCCAGACGGCAAGGCGAGGTTCTCGTACTCCACGCTCGCGCTCGATCAGTTCGGCGAAGCCGCGGCGCGACTCGCCGCTGCCGTCGACGACCTCGCCTGACAGTGCGAATGGGCGGGCCGATCAGCGCGGAACGTCACCGGCGATGGTGACCCGCTACCTGCCATCGGAAACGGCATTGCACGTTGGGGTTCGACACAGCGCGCTCGAGGTGTTCGAGGATGTCGTCGCTCTCGGGTGGCGAGACCCCGTCGATCTCGGTGACGAAGGCGCGGTTGGTGTAGATCGACCTCCGGCCGGTCTCCGGATGGGTACGTACCACCGGGTGATGAACGACCGGGTACTTCTCGCGCATCTCGGCCTGCTTGTCGGGCGCCACGCGACGCCCGAAGACGCGGGTGTAGTCGTGGCTGGCGGTGAGGCTCTCGATGCGGCTCTTCCACTCGTCGGGCAACGAGTCGTAGGCGGCCTCCGTGTTCGCCCAGCACGTGTCACCACCGACCGGGGGGATGACGCGGGCCCTGAGGATCGATCCGAGCGACGGCGCCACGCGCCACGTGACGTCGCTGTGCCATGTCTCGGCCGCGTACGGCTTGTCCGCCGTCGACTCGACCACCACGATCTCCGGGTGCTCCGCCATGTCACGCGCGAATGGATGCAGCTCGAGGTCGCCCCATCGGCGGCCGAAGGCGATGTGGTCATCGACCGGGAGGTGCTGGTCGCGGAAGAACAGCACCTTGTGCTCCAAGAACGCTGCCCGCAGTTCGGCCAGGTCGTCGTCGGTGATCTTGCCGAGGTCGATGTCGCAAACCTCGGCACCGATCACGGCGGTGAGAGGTCGTACTTCCAGACTCATCGCGGCCCCCAGGATGTGATGTGCGGTACGCATCGTAGGCGAGGCGATGAATAGGGTGATCACAGCCGCGACGCGGCGCACCGACGAAGGGGGCAACGTGGGCGTTTCACTCACGAAGGATTCGATCGATCTCGGCATCGTGGTCAGCGACGCCACCGCCGCGCTGGGCTTCTACCGCGACCTGCTCGGCTTCGAATCCGACGGCGAGATGCCGATGCCAGGTGGCGGCACGATGCACCGGTTGAGGTGCGGCACGAGCGTGATCAAGTTGGTGAGCCCCGGTGCTGCGCCCGCCGCCAAGGCCCCGCCGGGTGGCATCGCCGGCGCGTACGGCTACCGGTACTGGACGATCTCGGTGT
>VFMC01000125.1 GCA_006515795.1 Acidimicrobiaceae bacterium
GTTGCTCAGCGAGTATCCACCGGGGGCCGCGCCCGCCGCCTACCAGTTCCCGTTGCGCAATCGGCTCATCGCCGCGTTCTCCGAGGTGGTGGTGGTGATCGAATCGCGTGAGCGCGGCGGTTCGCTCATCACCGCCAACGCCGCGGCCGAGCGGGGCGTACCTGTCATGGCCGTGCCCGGCCACGTCGCCAGTCGGGCTGCGTCGGGGGCCAACGGCCTGCTCCGCGACGGCGCCGCCCCGGCCATCGATGTTCAAGACATCCTCATCGCTCTGCAACTCGATCACACCAGGTCAACGGCAATGTTGTGCGACCAGCGGCCGCATCCGAACGGCGACGACCGGGTGGTGTACGAGGCCTGCGCCGAGCTGCCGTGCACGATCGGCGAGCTCGCCCGGCGTTGCCGGCTCCCGCTGCTCGAGGTCGCCATGTCGCTCGCTCGGCTCGAGCGCGACGGCTGGCTGGCGCAGGCCGACGGGTGGTTCGAGGCCGTGGGGTCACCTCCGGCATGAGGTCGAGCGAATACTGTCTCCCGTGTGACATCCCCACTAGCTGGGGCCGACGGGCGGGTCTCGATCGAAGACGCGTCGCCTTCCTGGCGCATCGACGGCTTCACCACCTCCCTCACGGCCTCGTCGTCCAACACGGTCGCCGCATATCGCGGCGACGTCGGCGACTTCGCTTCGTGGGCCGAACGAGGGGGAGCCTCGGGGCCGGAGTCGGTCGATCGCCGTCTCCTTCGCCGTTACGTCGCGTACCTCACCACGCGCCGTTTCGCCAAGCGCTCCATCGCCCGCAAGGTGGCGGCGCTGAGGAAGTACTTCCGCTGGCTGCACCGCTCGGGGGTGATCGCCGCCGACCCCACATCGTCGTTGCGCGCGCCGGCAGGCGACAGCCGCCTGCCGCGGGTGCTCACGGCGCACGAGCTGTCCTCGATGCTCGACACCGCGCCGGCCGACTCCGAGCCCGAGTGGCGTCGCCGCCGCGACGATGCGGTGCTCGAGGTGCTCTACGGCTGTGGGCTCCGCGTGAGCGAGCTGTGCGGGCTCGACGTCGCCGACGTCGACCTCCGCCATCGCAGCTTGGTGGCTTGGGGCAAGGGTTCGAAGCAGCGCAAGGTGCCGATCGGCGACGTCGCCTGCGATGCGCTTCGATCCTGGATCGTGATGCGTGCCGATGTGGTGGCCCACGAATCGGGACAGGCGTTGTTCGGCAACGAGCGTGGCCGCCGGTTGGCACCGCGCGACGTCCGCCGGATCATCGACCGCCGATCCACCACGGCCACCCACCCACATGCGTTGCGTCACAGTTTCGCGACGCATTTGCTCGACGGCGGGGCAGACTTGCGAGTGGTGCAGGAGCTACTTGGGCATGCCGACGTCGCCACGACGCAGCGATACACACACGTGAGCAACGAACGGCTACGTGCTGTCTATGCGGAGGCCCATCCACGCGCATGAGTGCAATCGTCGACATTTCCCACTGGTGGGAGAGCTGGTTCGCGTCGCGCGACTCCGTCGCCCGCGACCGCATCATCGAGCACTACTCGCCGTTGGTGAAGTTCGTTGCCGGTCGCGTCGGCGCCGGCTTACCGAGCAGCGTCGATCCCGGCGACCTCGTCAGTGCAGGTGTGTTCGGCCTCATCGATGCCGTCGAACGCTTCGACCCCGAGCGAGGTGTCAAGTTCGAGACCTTCGCGGTCCCGCGCATCCGCGGTGCCGTGTTCGACGGCCTTCGGTCCCTCGACTGGGTTCCGCGATCGGTTCGCAGCCGCGCTCGCGAGGTCGAATCGGCGTTCAGTGAGCTCGAGGCACGATTCGGGCGGGCCCCCACCGACGACGAGATCGCCGGTCACCTCAAGATCAGTGGCACCGAGTTCCAGAAGTGGCTCGTGGCCATCGCGTCCACCACCGTCGGTCCGCTCGACCGCGCCCTCGTCGCCGGGGCCGAGCCTCGTTCGCTCGCCGGGGAGACGCCCGACTCGCCGTCGGCCGTGGTCGAGGAGAGCGAGGTCAGGCGGCTGGTCCGCCAGGAGGTGCGCCGGCTGCCCGAGCGCGAGAAGCTCGTCATGTCGCTGTACTACGACGAGGGCCTCACGCTCGCCGAGATCGGTTCCGTGCTCGGCGTCACCGAGAGCCGGGTGTCGCAGATCCACACCAAGGCCGTCCTGCACCTCCGTGCCAGGCTCGCCGCCTCCGGCATCCCCTGAGGCGTCGCTCGTCACGCCCCATCGCCGGTAGCACCGGCCTCTCGGCACGACCTCCGGTTCCGGCCGGAGCACCGTTGCGACCGTCCGGATCGGCAGCGTGCCCAACTGCTGGCCCGACCCCTTCGGGGAGGATCCGTTCCGGCTGCCTGCGTGCACCTACTGCCCCGGCAATCGCGGCATCGAGTTCGCGCCCGAGCCAGGCCAACCGGTGGCGGCAGTCGCGGCGGGCCGCGTCACCTTCGTGGGCACGGTGGCCGGCACCGTGTACGTGGTGGTCGAGCATGCCGACGGCCGACGCGCCACCTACGGGCGACTGGGCGCGGTGGCTGTCAGCCGGGGAGCGTCGGTGGTAGCGGGCCAGCGCATCGGCGCGACGACCGACGCGTTCTACTTCGGGCTCCGCGAAGGCGATCGCCCGGTCGACCCCACCTCGATGTTCGGCCGCCGCAGGTATCCGTTGCGGCTGCTCCCCACCGACGGCTCCGCCGCGCCGCCGGTCGGTCCGGGCCGGCTGGTCTGTCCGAACTCGACGGCCCGCGGATAGCATCTGCGGACGGTCCGTCACCCCGGCCGACCGAATCCATCGTGCCCTCCCGCCTCGCGGTCGCCGGTCGTTCCTCGAACGGTGCTGGGGCTGGCACGCAGCCAACCGCGACAAGGAGCACATCATGGCCGTCGTCACCATGCGACAGATGCTGGAAGCCGGTGTCCACTTCGGGCATCAGACCCGCCGTTGGAACCCGAAGATGAAGCGGTTCATCTTCGGTGAGCGCGGCGGCATCTACATCATCGATCTCGAGCAGACGCTCACCCGTGTCGAAGCCGCTTACAACTTCACCCGCGACCTCGCCGCGAGAGGCGGCTCGGTCATGTTCATCGGCACCAAGAAGCAGGCGCAGGATCCCGTGCGCAGCTACGCCGAGAAGTCGGGCATGCCCTATGTGAACGAGCGCTGGCTCGGCGGCATGCTCACCAACTTCGAGACCATCGCCAAGCGGGTCGCAAAGATGCAGGAGTACGAGCGCATGCGCGTTTCTGGCGAGTTCGAGGCGATGCCGAAGAAGGAGGCCCTTCTGCTCGGCCGCGAGCTCGAGAAGCTGCAGAAGAACCTCGGCGGCATCCGCGGCATGAACAAGCGTCCCGACGCGGTGTTCATCCTCGACACCAAAAAAGAGCACATCGCGGTCACCGAGGCCAACAAGCTCGGCATTCCGATCATCGCGGTGGTCGACACCAACGTCGACCCCGACGTCATCCAGTTCCCGATCCCTGGCAACGACGATGCCATCCGCGCCAACGCGCTGATGAGCCGGGTCATCGCCGACGCGATCGAGGAGGGCCGCTTCATCGCCAGCAAGCGCAACCCGCAGACGGTGGTCGCGAAGCGCTCTGCCGAGGATGAAGCTGCGTTCGCGGTGTCGCAACAAGATGCCCGACGCGAGGCGGCAGCCGCCCAGGCCGAACGCGAAGCTCGTCTCGCCGCCAGCAAGCCCGATACCGACGAGCCCGCAGTCGAGCCCGCAGTCGAGGTCGAGGTCGAGGTCGTGGCCGAAGTCGAGCCCGCAGTCGAGGTCGTCGCTGCCGAGAACGAGAGCTGAACGAGCGCAACATGTCATTCACCGCAAAAGACGTACAGGGCCTTCGCCAGGTCACCGGCGCCGGCATGATGGACGCCAAGAAGGCCCTCGAGGCGAACAACGGCGACATCGAGCAGGCCAAGCAGTGGCTCCGCGAGAAGGGTCTCGCGGCCAGCGCCAAGCGCGACGACCGCGAGAGCTCCCAGGGTGTTGTCGCCCTGATAGTCGAGGGTGAGGTCGGTGCGATCGTCAAGCTGAAGTGCGAGACCGACTTCGTGGCCGGTAGCGATCAGTTCAAGAGCGAGGCCGACACCTTGGCTCGCCTCGTGATCGCCAAGGGCGAGGCGGCCGTGGCCGAGCGCACCGAGCAGCTCGAGACGTTGCGGATCGTGCTCAAGGAGAAGATCGAGCTCGGCGACGTGGTTCGGATCGAGGCCGCAGCCGGCAACATCGTCGAGAGCTACCTGCACCTGCAAGGTGGCCGGGGCGTCAACGGGGTGCTCGTCGAGATGAGCGGAGCGACCGCCGATCTCGCTCACGACGTCGCCGTGCACATCGGCTTCGCCCGCCCGAAGTACCTGAGCCGCGACGACATCCCTGCCGAGCTGCTCGACAAGGAGCGTCAGACGCTCGAGACGATCAGCCGCAACGAGGGCAAGCCGGAGGCCGCCCTGTCGAAGATCATCGAGGGCCGCATCCACGGGTTCTTCAAGGACGTCGCGCTGCTCGATCAGCCTTATGCGAAGGATGACAAGAAGTCGATCGCCCAGTTCATCGGGTCGGCCGGCATCGTGCGGTTCGCACAGGTCGAGATCGGCTGACACCGGTGCCCTCGCCCCGCTGGAAGCGCATCGTCTTCAAGCCGTCGGGCGAGGCGTTGGCCGGCGATTCGGGCTCGGGGCTCGACGGACCCACCCTCGACCTCACCGCCAGGGAGATCATCGCCGTGCGCGAGATGGGCGTCGACGTCACGGTGGTGGTCGGTGGTGGCAACTTCTGGCGCGGCCGCACGGGCGCGATGTCGGGCATGGACGCCACGCAGAGCGACCACATCGGAATGCTCGGCACGGTCATGAACGCCTTGGCGTTGCAGGACTCGCTCGAGCGACACGGGCAGAGCACCCGCGTGCTCAGCGCGATCGAGATGCCGCGCATCGCCGAGCCGTACATCCGGCGCCGGGCGATGCGTCACCTCGAGAAAGGTCGCGTCGTCATCTTCGCGGCAGGCACGGGAAACCCGTTCTTCACAACCGACACTGCGGCCGCGCTGCGAGCTGCCGAGATCGACGCCGAGGCGTTGCTCAAGGGCACCCACTCCGGGGTCGACGGCGTCTACAGCGCCGACCCTCGGCGCGATCCGAACGCGGTGAAGTACGACGAGATCGACTACCTCGACGTGATGACCAAGGAC
Organism: Acidimicrobiaceae bacterium; assembly: GCA_006515795.1. Taxonomy (GTDB): domain Bacteria; phylum Actinomycetota; class Acidimicrobiia; order Acidimicrobiales; family Ilumatobacteraceae; genus VFMC01. The sequence continues at coordinate 5,197 of VFMC01000125.1, forward strand.
CTCAAGGTGATGGATGCCACCGCGATCGCGTTCTGCCGCGACAACGAGATCCCGATCGTGGTGTTCGACATGTCGTCGGCGGGCGCACTGCAGGCGATCCTCACCGGTCGCAAGGTCGGAACCATCATCCACAAGGGTGTTCCCGTGCAACACGCTCGTCGTCACGACGACGTCGCCCAGCTCAGCCAGGGGGAATGACCGCGGGCACGGTCACACATCGGTACGCTGTGCGGGTGACCGAAGCGACCATTCTCGATGCCATCGAAAAGATGGAAAAAGCAGTCGAGCACGTGCAGGCTCAGTTCACGACGGTGCGAACCGGGCGTGCCACCCCCGCGCTGGTCGAGCGGCTCACCGTCGAGTACTACGGCAGCCACGTGTCGTTGCAGCAACTGGCCGGGTTCCAGGTGCCCGAGGCGCGTCAGCTCGTGGTGAAGCCCCACGACAGCGGAACGCTCGCGGCGATCGAAAAGGCGATTCGCGACAGCGACCTGGGGGTGAACCCGAGCAACGACGGTGTCGTCATCCGGCTCAACTTCCCGGCGCTCACCGAGCAGCGCCGCAAGGAGTTCGTCAAGGTCGTCAAGTCGTTGGCCGAAGATGGTCGCATCGCCGTGCGCAACATCCGTCGCGACGCGCGCAAGCACCTCGAAGCGGCCGAGAAGAGCAGCGAGATCTCGGCCGACCAGCTGGAGCGTGCCGAGAAGGAGCTCGAAAAGATCACTCACGACCAAGTCGATCTGATCGACAAGGCGTTGGGCCGCAAGGAACAGGAACTGCTCGAGGTCTGATCACGACCCGATCAGCGAACACGTTGGGGGTAGTACATGAGCGATGACGTCTCGCGACGAGGACGACACGGCGACGACGACGACTTCGGCCCGCCGTTGTTCGACGACATGACTCGTGAGATCGACGATCCCAGCGACGAGCTGTCGTTCGGCACGGCCGACACCGGCCCTCTGCCGCATTGGACGGCGCCGCCGACCGGGGAGATGCCGACCACGCTCAGCCCGGCTCAACAAGGTCTTGCCGATCACACCGACGATCTCGACGTGTGGTCGTCGTTCTCCAACGACGCCCCGGTGTGGAGCGACGATCCAGTACCGACCGGTGAGGTCGAACTGGCGTCGCGCGACGCCGATGATTCCCGTTCCGGGGGGATCTCGTTCGACGACCCCGTCGATGACCCGTCCGAAGGCATCCCGCGGCGGGGGCCGGGCCGGATCACGATCGGCACCGATCCCACCGACGACCGGATGGGTCGGCCGATGCCGAAGAGCCGCAGCCGTTCGGGCCGTGTCGACCCGGCCCGCGGTGCTCGCCCGGCAAGGCCCGGCGCTCCAGCAACCACGCGACCGCCGGCTCCGGTCTCGTCGCCCCGCGACATGCCGACGGCCGTGGCCGTCGGTCTCATCATCGCGGCCGCCTTCATCGGTGCGTTGCTGGTCGCCCCGCCTGCCGTGCTGGCGATCATCGTGGCCGTGGTGGGTCTCGCCGCGGTCGAGTTCTTCGACAAGGTCAGCGAAAAGGGCTATCGCCCGGCCACCGTGGCCGGAATCGTCGCCTGTGTGGCGCTGCCGCTCGCCGCGTACTGGGTCGGTGAGACCGCGCTGCCGTTGGTGATGGCGCTCGCCTTCGCCGCCGGATGTCTCACGTTCATCTCGTCGTCGGGTCTCGAGTCGAGCCCGATGCCGAACATGGCCATCACGACCCTGGGTGTCACCTGGATCGGGCTGATGGGCGCGTTTGCGGCGCTGATCCTGTCGCTGTCGAACCTCACCTTGTTCAACGCAGTTCGCCCCACCACCGACGTCGGTACCGACACTCTGTTCCTGCTGGCCCTCGGCGTGGTGGCCAACGACATCGGCGCCCTGTTCATCGGATCTGCCGCCGGGCGCACACCACTACGGCAGTGGATCAGCCCCAACAAGACCGTCGAGGGCTTCATCGGCGGTGCGTTGATGACCGTCGTGGCAATGATCGTGGTGGGTGTTGCGGAAAAGAGCGACACGTGGAACAGCACCGGCGATCTCATCATCCTCGGCCTGGTCGTCTCCTGTACCGCGCCGCTCGGCGATCTCACCGAGAGCATGTTCAAGCGCAACCTCGAGATCAAGGACTTCGGCAGCATCGTCAAGGGCCACGGCGGGGTTCTCGACCGCTTCGACGGGTTCTTGTTCACCCTGCCGGCGGTGTACTACCTGATGTTCATCCTGCAACCCTGGGTCACGAAGTAGGCGCGCCCCTCCGCCTGGCGAAGCCCGTTGCGTCGTTCGTCCTGACACACTGGTGCCCATGACGGCAGTACGCGTTGCCATCGCCGGCAGCAGCGGGAGCATCGGCACCCAGACCCTCGACGTGGTTCGCGCCGAGCGCGGCCAGTACGAAGTGGTCGCCCTGGGCGTCGCCACGTCGGTCGATGTGCTCATCGAGCAGGCGCTCGAGTTCCGGCCGGCGGTGGTGGCGGTCGCCGATCCGGCGCAGCGCGCTCGCGCCGTCGCGGCGCTGCCCTTCGCCGAAGTGGTGCCCG
>VFMC01000545.1 GCA_006515795.1 Acidimicrobiaceae bacterium
GACCGCACCAAGTCGTGGCTCCCGGACGGGTTTGCTCGTGCCGTGCTCACTCCAGGAGGCCCTGGCACGCTGGAGCTGCGCTGGGCCGCTGGCGGTGAGGCAACCGCCCGGGCGTGGGGTCGCGGTGCGACATGGCTGATCGACCAGGCCGATGCCTGGCTCGGACTGCGTGACTCACTCGATGGTTTCGACCCGTCGCTGCACCCGAGCGTGGCGCAGTTGTGGCGCCGTGCGAGCGGCCAGCGAATGGTGGCATCGGGCGTGGTGTGGCAGGAGCTGCTGCAGGCCATCGTCGGCCAGCGCGTCACGTCGAAGGACGCCGCAGGAGGTTGGCGGCGGATGGTGGGCGCGTGGAGCGAGCCTGCCCCCGGCCCGCACGAGCTGATGCTGCCACCGAGCCCGGAGGCGATGCGTGCGGTGACGTACATCGACCTTCACCGCTTCGACGTAGGGCTCGGCGCGTGGACAGCGACCACCGTCGCCAACGCGGCGCTGGGAGATCCCGACGTGGTGCTGATCGGTGACTTCTGGTTGCCTACCGCGGTCACCTACAACCTCACCGGTGACCCGACCTATCACACCGATGAGGTCAGGATGTTGGCAGCCTTGGAGCCGTTCGCTGGTCACCGGGGACGCATCTGCAAGTTGCTGCTGTCGGCCGGCTCGATGCCGCCCCGGCGGGCGCCGCGACCGGCGTACCAACGCATCGCCCACAGATGAGCGGGGCGGTTGCGGGCCGTGGCACCATGGTCGCATGAGCCAGCAGCCGATCACCCTCACCGACGAGCAGCGTGAGTTCCGCGCCGTGATGCGCCAGTTCGTGTCCGACAAGATCACGCCGCTGGCCGGCGACATCGACCGTGACGCCGAGTACTCGTGGGCCACGTTCGAGGCGTTGAAGAGCATGGAGCTGACCGCGCTGAGCTACCCCGAGGAGTACGGCGGCTCGGGGGCCACGCTGGTCGACCAGGCGATCGCCGCCGAGGAGCTGGCGCGGGGTTGCGCATCCACGAGCCTGCAGTTCCTCATCTCGAAGCTGGGCATGCTGCCGGTGATCAACTTCGGGTCCGAGGAGTTGAGGCGCACGTACATCCCGCGGATGTGCAGTGGCGAGAGCCAGTGCAGCTACGGCCTCAGCGAGCCAGATGCCGGCAGCGACGTGGCCTCGATGTCCACCAAGGCTGTGGCCGACGGCGACGCATGGATCATCGACGGCACAAAGTGCTGGATCACGAACGCCGGAATCAGCGACCTCTACACGATCTTCGCCCGCACCTCTCCCGACCGGCACACGGGCATCACCGCGTTCCTCGTGAAGGCCGAGTGGGGTGTGCAGGTCGACAAGCTGGAGCACAAGCTCGGCATCAAGGGTTCGCCGACGGGTGTGATCCGTCTCGACGGTGTGCGGGTGCCTGATTCGCACCGCATCGGTGAGGTCGGGCAGGGTTTCGCCGCGGCCATGCACACCCTCGACCGCAGCCGTCCCACGATCGGCGCCCAGGCCGTCGGCATCGCCCAGGGAGCGCTCGACTACGCGGTCGGGTACATGAAGGAGCGCACCACCTTCGGTCGGCCGATC
>VFMC01000546.1 GCA_006515795.1 Acidimicrobiaceae bacterium
ACCGGCCTGAAACGGCGAACCGCCGTGTCCGGACCGGCCTGGTCGGCGGCACGGTGGCCGGGGAAGTCGGTGCACCGCGTGCCGTGCGGAAGTGCCCCGCGGGGAACTCGGCGGTGAACCTGGCGCTCCTGGGCCTCGGGGGGAGGGGACGGGCCCGAACGCCACGGATCCGGCGAACCGGCGGGGTCGGCGGCCCGGCGGGGAAGCGTCACAGGCTGGAGGAAATGGGTATCAGTGTGAGAACGATGAGAGAACGAGAATGATGTCGGTGTGAGAGTCGGCGGCGCGCACGAAGAACGCCGATAGGAGAGCACGTAAACCGACACGACGACTCACATCGCGACCGACTCTTTCTCATGTCAGCGCCGCAAGACGGCGGTTGATGTCGGCGATGTTGCACAACTCGGGGTCGAAATCACCACCGACCCACTCCTTCGAATCCGCGTGCTCGGCATGGTTCATGAAGTCCATCGACTTCAGGAAGTCGGCATAGCCAGCGGGCCCGCCGCAGTTCTCTGGTGGGCCCGAGCGTGCGCCATCCAGGCAGTCGATCACGTCGGACCGCCGTCGCGGCCGCAGGCTACGGTTGCCCGCGAGAGAGTCGGCCTCAATGCGCTCGACGGTGACGTGGTGCATCCAGAAGTCGCCGAAGTCGTAGACGTAGTCCAGGCTCGACGACTTGCGGGGGAGCACGTCGGCCAGTGAGACGTCCGCCTCGTCCAGAAGTCCGGCGGGTGCGTCGTCACCAGCATCGGGCACGCCGTAGCGCACCTCGCCGGCCTGGAACTCGTGCCGGTGTCTGCCCTCCCAGCCGAAGGCGGTTTGCAACGCCGCGTGCAGCACATCGAGGGTGGTGTTGCTCGGGACGCACAGGCGCCGCCAGATCGGCGGCCGCACGTGCGCGAGTGCGACCTTGAGGATGTGCGAGGTCATGCGGAATCTCCGGTCGTGGCTCGACGGCGGAGCGCAGCGGCGCTCGCCGTCTGGACCGTGATCGACGGGGATTGTAGCCGGGTCCACGCGCGTCGGGGGACACTCGGCAGCAGGCCCGGGTCGTGCGTAGGGTCTGCGTTTCCTCGGTCAACAAGACATGCATCCATGTCCATGCCGCATGGCGAACGCTCCCTCGCTCGTCGAGGTCCACCCGCACTTTGGCCGCAGCGCTAGAATCGCCAGCGACCTGCGGTCCGGCAAGCTCCTCGGCTCGCGCGGTCATGCCTGCGAAAGCGCCCTTCACGACGGAGAGAGTCATGGCACGCCTGAGCGTCGCGGTCGTTCTCCTGGTGGCGAGTCT
>VFMC01000547.1 GCA_006515795.1 Acidimicrobiaceae bacterium
ACGATCGCGGCGACGGTCAACACGTCGGGCGCGCCGCGCGACGTCGCGATCGGCATCGCGAACCCGTCGCCGAGCGACTGCGCCGAGACGTTCACCGGCGTGTTCGGGATCACGCCGCCGCCGACGATCACGGCCATCGCGCCGGACAACGTGTGCGAGGGCGTCGCGACGACGCTCACGATCCTCGGCACGGGCTTCGTCGCGACGACGGAGGTCTTCGCGGGCACGATGCGCGCCGACTCCGTGATGCTCGTGAGCGCGACCGAGCTGCGGGCGACGTGGACGCTGGGCCTGCCCGCCGGCACGTACGACATCCGCGTCGACAACGGCGCGGGGTGCTCCGACACGCTCGCTGGCGCGCTCGTCGTCGACCCGACGCCGATCGTCTTCTTCGTCGACCCGCGCACCGTGTACAACGGGATCGCGACCGAGGTGACGATCTTCGCGTCCGGCCTCGACGCGACCGCACGCAGCGTCGAGCTCGTGGACGCGGGCGGCATGCGCACGTCGCTCACGTTCCGGAGCCCGCTCCGGCCCAACCGCATCCAGGCGACGGTGCCGCTCGGCATGACGCCGGGCGACTACGACGTCGTCATCACCAGTGACATCGGGTGCGTCAGCACGATCCCGGGCCGCGTCACGATCACGGACACGCTCACGCTCGCGCTCGACAGCATCGAGCCCGCGTTCGTGTCGCCGACCGAGCCGACGGCCGTCACGGTGTACGCGCAGGATCCGGCGCCGATGGGCGAGGTCCAGTTCGCGGCGACGCCGCGCGCCTACCTCAGCCCGAGCATGGCCGGCGCCGGTACGGTCGCGACCGCGATGCGCTCGGTCGTGTTCGTCGACCCGACGACGCTCACGGCGGTCGTGCCGGCGGGCCTTCCGCCCGGCCGCTACGACCTCATCGTCGTCAACCCCGCGGGCGAGGTCGGCCTCTTGCCCATGAGCGTGACCGTGACGGTCGGTGAGCCGCCCGTCATCACGTCGGTCTCGCCGGCGTCGCTCGACAACAACGCCGCGCAGGTCGCGACGGTCGAGGGCCGTAACTTCTCCACCACCGGCGTCACGCTCGAGATGGACTGCCGCGATCCCGGGACCGGCCTCGTCACGACGTACCCGGTCGTCGCGAACATGGCGTCGCTCACGTCGACGAGCGTCTCCGGCACCTTCCCGGCGAACATGGTCGCGGGCGGCGCGGTGTGCGTCGTGCGCCTCACGAACACGGACGGCGCGATCTTCGAGTTCTCCGCGATCTCGATCCGCAACCCGGCGCAGAACCTCAACCCGTGGA
>VFMC01000126.1:0-5442 GCA_006515795.1 Acidimicrobiaceae bacterium
GGAGTCGTTCGACAGGATCGTTGCCCCAACCTTGTTGGCGATCGATAGCACGAACGCGTCGCCACGACCGACGGCACCCGCCGGTGGAGCGACCAGTTCGTTGTTGGCGACCGCGTCGTCGAACTCGGCCGTCTCCTTGCGATCGATGCGATGACCGAAGGTTGCATCGACGACAACCGTGATCAGCGCCTCCGGGTGCTCGGCCATGAACGCCATGACCGCCTCGTTCAACTGGGCGAGGCTTGGCAGGGACCGGCCTTCGGTGGCGAGGTTCGATCCGTCGACGACTACGTGATGTGACATGACGATGACTAGTCAACCAGTTCCACCGGGCAAAGTCCGTCTTCGCCGCAGCGTCCCGCTGCTCGTACAGTGCCGGCGATGTTCGAAGCGGTTCTGTGGGATTTCGGGGGTGTCATCCTGACGAGCCCGTTCGAGGCGTTCAACCGCTACGAGAGCGACCGCGGACTTCCGGCTGACTTCATCCGGCGGGTGAACGCCACCGACCCGCACACGAACGCATGGGCGAGGTTGGAGCGAAGTGATATCGACGCGAAGGAGTTCGATCTGGCCTTCGCCGATGAATCCGCGACGCTCGGCCACCGCGTCTCCGGCGCCGATGTGCTCGCTCTGCTCAGTGGCGAAGTACGGGGGGAGATGGTGACCGCCCTCGATCGAGTGGGCGAGGCCGGGTTTCGCACCGCGTGCCTCACCAACAACGTCATCGGCGAGCACTCCTCGACCGAGCGTGCCGACACCATCGCCGCGGTCATGCAGCGCTTCGACGTGGTGGTCGAGAGCAGCAAGATCGGTGTGCGCAAGCCGGAGCCGAGGTTCTACGAGATCGCCTGCGAGATGCTGCGCGTCGAGCCGGCCGCATGCGTGTTCCTCGACGACCTCGGCATCAACCTCAAGCCTGCCGCGGCGATGGGGATGCACACGATCAAGGTGCTCGACCCGACTCAGGCCATCACCGATCTCGAACTGGCGCTCGGCATCGCATTGCGGTGACCCGGTTCAGGAGTCCAAGGCTGACGCGACCGGGGAAGTGTAGAATTGGGAAATCAGCCCCAATTTTCCAACAGATTGGCTACGGTGTCACCATGCGAGTCACGATCGATCGAGTTGGAAGAGTCGTCATTCCGAAGTCGTTGCGCCTCGCAACAGGAATCGAGCCGAACTCCGAGCTCGAAGTCGTCGCCGATGGCGCCGGCCTGCGGCTTGAGCCCGTGGCCCGCCACCGGCGGACCATCGAGACGGTCCAAGGCCTCCCCCGGCTTCGTGCGGTGAGCGGACAGACCATCTCCGATCACGATGTCGCCGAGCTCCGTGGCAACGACCAGCGCTGACGAGTCGTGGGCGGTCGACACGAGCGTCGCCGTCGCGGCACTCGACCAGTCGCACGAAGCGCACGCCGTCTGCCGGGCGGCCGTCCTCAAACACCGGCCCGCGCTCGCCGGTCACGCAGCGTTCGAAACTCTCGCCGTGCTCACCAGGCTCCCAGGCAACCTTCGGGTCGACCCCGCCACGGCGTTGCAGCTCATCATCGATGTGTTTCCCGACCACTGCTGGCTTGATGCGCGGCGGCAGGCCGCGTTGCTTCGCCGGTTGGGTTCCCTCGGTCTGGCCGGAGGCTCGGTGTACGACGCCTTGGTCGCCACCGCCGCCCACTCCAATGGCCGACGACTGCTCAGCCGCGACTCCCGCGCCGAGCGCGTGTACCAGTTGATCGGCGTCGACCACCAGTGGGTCGGACCGCGGTAGTGAATGGCGGGCACCGATGGCGTCATCGGTCATCCCTCCAACGTGGCCAGCGAAACCCCAACTCCCAGCGGGTCCAGGAGGGCAGCGATGTCCTTGACAATCAGTGCGCCTCCGATCAGCGTGCCATCGGCTGCGACGATCTTCAGAGCGGTTCGCCCCGTCGGCAGGTCCGCACCGGGAGGAAGGGTGGCTCCGATAGCGACAAAGTCCCCGATCGCGTACGCGACGGCACCGATCCCCTCGCTGGGTATGTAGCTGTCGAGGACAACCGCGAGGTCGGCCATGTCGATCAGCAGGACTGTGACTTCCTCCGCGGCGACGCCAGGGGAATAGTCGAAGCTCTGCGACAACTCCCGGGCGACCTCCTGAGACACAAGTCTCGCCAACTCCGCCGACGGCTCGTCCGCAGATCCCGTCGTTAGGACGAGCGACGATGTCGTGGGGTTGGTCGAGGCGGTCGTGGGGCGCGCGGGGGCGGTCGACAGTGTCGCGCCATCCTCGACAACCGTTGAACCGGCAGTGACGGCGTGCTCGGCCGACCCCCTGGTGGAACCGCATGACGCCAGGAGCAACGTGCTCACGGTGGCCAACGCGATGAGCGCAGCGCTGTTCGATTTCGAGCGGTTTGCGCTGATCGGCGGCATGTTCAGACGGCTCACAACCCCCGGAAAGTGGCGTCTAGCAGGTCGGCCAACTCTTGGTCGTGGATCGCTTTCGAGCCGGTGGCCGGGCTGCCACTCTCCACCCGGGACACATGACGCAGGTCGTAGCCACGCTCCTTCACCCGCCACGTGTGATGTTCGACGAAGTTCCACGGGCCCATGTTCTCCGGCTCCTCTTGCAGCCACACCAGATCGTGAGCGTTGGGGTACTGCTCGAGCACTTGCATCAGCTGCTGCTGCGGGAACGGATACAGCTGCTCGATGCGAACGATGGCGACCGGAGCCGAACGCCGGTCGCGTTCGGCAAAGGCATCCCAGCACACCTTGCCCGAGCAGAACACGATCCGCTGCACGGCAGCGCGATCAGCGATTCCCGGGTCGTCGAGCACCTCTTCGAACGATCCACGAGTGAGATCGGTGACCGAGCTCATCACGTCCTTCGAACGAAGCGGCGACTTCGGCGCGAACACGATCAGCGGCTTGCGCACCTCACGCCGAACCTGCCGGCGCAGGAGGTGGAAGTACTGCGCCGCGCTGGTGGCGTTGACCACCTGGATGTTGTCCTCTGCGCACAACGTGAGAAATCGCTCGATGCGCGCCGAGCTGTGCTCGGGGCCCTGACCCTCGTAGCCGTGCGGCAACAGCAGCACGAGGCTGTTCTCCTGCCCCCACTTGTCCTCGGCGGCCACCAGGTACTGGTCGACGATGATCTGTGCGCCGTTGATGAAGTCGCCGAACTGCGCCTCCCACACCACCAGCGCCGACTGGTTGGCCTGCGAGTAGCCGTATTCGTAACCGAGTGCCGCGTATTCGCTGAGCAACGAGTCGTAGACCCAGAACTCGGCCTTCCCATCGGGCATCTCGGCGAGCGGGATGAAGACATCTTCGGTCTCGTAGTCGACGAGCGCCGCATGGCGATGGCTGAACGTTCCGCGCCGGCTGTCTTCACCGGCAAGACGCACCTGTGTGCCCTCGAGCACGAGCGATCCGATCGCCAGCGCCTCGGCCGTCGCCCAATCGACAACACCGGTGTCGTCGTACTGCTTGGCCCGCGCCGCGAACTGACGACCGAGCTTGGGATGAACGGTGAACCCATCGGGATAGTTGGTGAGCTGGGCGAAGATCCGGTCGAGGGTGGCCCTTGGCACGCCGGTCTCTACGTGCGGGAGAACGCCGTGCGGTCGCGGCGGTTTCGAAACCTTCACCGCCTCGGTGGCCCGAGCGCGGGTCTGATCTAGTGCCACTTGGAGCTTCGACTGGAAGTCGTTCAGTGCGCTCTCTGCTTCGTCGAGGGTGATGTCGCCACGCTTCACCAGCGACTCGACGTAGATCTTGCGCACGCTGCGTCGCTCGGCGATCGCCTTGTACATGAGCGGCTGGGTGTAGCTCGGGTCGTCGCCTTCGTTGTGACCATGACGGCGATAGCACACCATGTCGATCACGACGTCTTTGTGGAACGCCTGGCGGTACTCGAACGCCAACCGGGCGACCCGCGCGCACGCCTCGGGATCGTCGCCGTTCACGTGGAAGATGGGGGCCTGCACGGTCTTGGCGACATCGCTGCAGTAATGCGACGAGCGCGCGTACTGCGGCGATGTGGTGAAACCGATCTGGTTGTTGACGATGAGGTGGATCGTGCCGCCGATTCGGTAGCCGCTGATGTCGCTCATGCCCAGGCACTCGGCGACGATCCCCTGCCCGGCAAAGGCGGCGTCGCCATGCATCAGCAACGACAGCACCGGGTACGACCCTGGAGGTTCGATCTGGTCCTGCTGGGCGCGAACCATGCCCATCACGATCGGATCGACCGTCTCGAGATGGCTGGGGTTGGCGGCGAGCTCGATCTTGATGCCGACTCCGGAGGGCGACTCGTACTTGCCGGTCGCGCCGAGGTGATACTTGACGTCGCCGGAGCCTTGCACCGACGACGGATCGACATGACCCTCGAACTCCTTGAAGATCTGGTCGTAGTTCTTGCCCATCACGTTGGCGAGCACGTTGAGCCGGCCGCGGTGGGCCATGCCGAGCACGGCTCCCTCGATGCCCGCGTCGGCCGCCTGCGACAGGATCTCGTCGAGGATCGCGATGGCGCTCTCGGCGCCCTCGAGACCGAACCGCTTGGTTCCCACGTACTTGGTGGCGAGGAACTTCTCGAACGCCTCGGCCGAATTGAGGCGCTCGAGGATGCGCCGCTTCTCGTCCTTGCTGAAGTCGGCGGTGACGCCCTCGAGGTGCGCCTGGATCCACCGCTGCTCCGCGGTGTTCTGGATGTGCATGAACTCGACGCCGATGGTGCGGCAGTACGCATCGCGGAGCACGCCTAGCAACTCGCCGAGCGTCATCCGGTCGACTCCCCCGACGCCTCCGGTGAGGAACACGCGATCGAGGTCCCAGATCGTGAGGCCGTACGTGGCGGGGTCGAGCTCTTGCGGGAGTTGCGGCTCGCGCCACCGCAACGGGTCGAGGTCGGCGATCAGGTGGCCACGCACCCGGTGCACTCGGATCAGCGTGGCAATCTGCATCTGCTTGTGCAGCATCGCCTCCTCGCGGTTCACCGGGTTGACGTCGACCCGCCACTTCACCGCCTCGTAAGGCACGCCCAAGCTGTGGAACACGCCCTCGTAGAAGCCGTGGTCGCCGAGCAGCAACTCGTGCACCCGCCTCAAGAACATGCCGCTCTCGGCACCCTGGATGACACGGTGGTCGTAGGTGCTGGTGACCGTGACGACCTTGCTGATGCCGATCGAGCCGAGGGCATGCTCGTCGGCGCCCTGGAACTCGGCTGGGTAGTCGATGCTGCCGACTCCCACGATCACACCCTGCCCCGGCATGAGCCGCGGCACGCTCTGCACGGTACCGATCGTGCCCGGGTTGGTGAGGGTGGTGGTCGCACCCTGAAAATCGGAGACGGCGAGCTTGTTGCTCCTCACCTTCCGGATCAGTTCCTCGTATGCAGCAAGGAACCCGGCAAAGTCGAGGCTGTCGGCCTCGCGCAGCACGGGCACCACGAGCGTCC
>VFMC01000126.1:5551-10183 GCA_006515795.1 Acidimicrobiaceae bacterium
GTCGACTGCCAGGCCCATGCCGACGTGCTCGTTGCGGATCAGCTTCGGCTTGCCGTCGGCTCCCTCGGCATATGTGTTGTTCATGTTCGGCACCGAATCGGCAATCGCCCGAACGATGGCGAAGCCGATCAGGTGGGTGAAGCTCACCTTGCCCTGACCGCTGCGGCTGCGGTAGCCGTTGATGACCTTGCGATTCACCTCGAGCAACTTGGCCGGAATGTTGCGGAAGCTGGTGGCCGTCGGCACCGAAAGGCTGCGTTCCATGTTGGCGGCGATGGCCAGACCGGCGCCGCGAATGGGCTCACCGACGTCGTCGGCAACAACCAGCGTGCCCGGTGTCGGACCATGGGGACCGCTCGGTGTGGCCGGCGGAACCGTGACGGGTGGGATTGCCGGCGACGCCGCGACCGGCGCAGGTGGAGCTGCGTGAGCGCCGAAGGTGGCCGGCGCCGCACCGCGGTAGTCGGAGAAGAACTCACGCCACGACTCGCTCACCGACTCGGTATCGGACAGGTACTGGGCGTACATCTCGTCGACGAGCCAGGAGTTCGTCCCGAAGTCGGGAGCGGAATTTTCGGTCGCAGTCATCGTCGTGGATGGTACCCGTCATGCATCGGGCACACCGTCCGACCTCGCCCCACTCCGTCAAGATCTTTGCCGGCACACCTGATGTTTTCCGAAGTCATCGCTTATATAATCCCGCCCATGAGATTCCGAACGATCGCAGTGGCCGGGGTTGCCGGCATCCTCACCCTGTCGGCATGTGGCGCCGGGTCAGGTTCATCGTCCGAGACAGTCCCAGCCGACGCCGCGCTCGTAGTGGCGGCCATCGAGGGGATCAACTGGGACGAGACCGAGTACGCCACCACGGGTGGCAGCGTGAAGGTGGCCGCGACCAACAAGTCGAGCCTTCCTCACAACCTCCGGCTGGTCGACTCGACGGGCGCTCAGTTGCCGAACACGTTCGACATCCCCTCCCGCGGCGATGTTGCCGTCGACACGGTCACCCTCGCCCCCGGCACCTACACCCTGATCTGCACGATCGCCGGCCACAACAACATGCGGGCCACGCTCACCGTCTCGTGAGCCACTGTTTTCCCGCTGGAAAATCGTTGGTGTTATCAGGTCAGAACTTGAAGAAGATCTCGGTCAACACGAGGAAGATCGCCCACAGGCCGAACGATGCCACCAGCGGGTTGCGCACGCCCGGACCGTCGTAGAGCACGTTGAGACCCTTGTTCGGCTGGGTCTTCCATGGCATCAGACCGAGCGCGTTCGCCTCGAGCACGCCGATGAGCACCAAGGTGATCAACCAGAACCCACCGGTCTCGCCGCCGCTCAGCGGAGCACCCGTGGTGAGTGCGTGGGTCTTGAACACCATGAAGAACAGCATGCTGACGGAGAAGATGGCGTTCTGACGTGAGGCCATCAGGGCACGGCGACCTGCTGCCGCGGCGTTCGGGTCGGCCTCGCCACCGGCCAGCACGTTGGCTGCGTTGGCGAGCACGACCTTCTGGTTGCGCCAGATGACACCCCACACGTTCAACATCATGATCGTGCCGAGGATCATGCCGGTACTGATCGCCAGCCCGCCGGCGGTCTTGCCGAAGTCGTTGGCGTAGTAGTCGGTTGTGACCACCGTGATCAAGATGCCGGTGACGAACGTGCTGAGGGCCGACCAGCGGAACCACCACAGCGCCTTGCGCGCCACCCGGTCGATGGCGATGTTGCGGGCCTTGGCCTCGTCGCCGAAGGCGGCGAAGGCGGGAACCTGGACGAAGTTGAAGTAGTAGAGCAAGCCGATCCACATGATGCCGGCCAGGATGTGCAACCACCTGAACCCGAACGAACCGAGACTGTCGGCGCTGAAGAAACCGTTGTAATCCGCGAGCACTTCCAGTACCCCCCTCTTCTGTAATTCCTGTGATCGTGAACGTAGCACCGCGACGGTGTCGCTGGCGCGAATCCGCTCCAGCCAGCTGGGCGACGGTCGCCAGTAGCCTCGTCGACCAATGGCTCACGAATTCATCTACACCTGCTACAAGCTCGCCCGCTTCTACCCGCCCGACCGCACCGTGCTCGAGAACATCTCGCTGTCGTTCTATCCGGGCGCCAAGATCGGCGTGCTCGGATCGAACGGCGCCGGCAAGTCGAGCCTGTTGAAGATCATGGCCGGCCTCGACGACGGCTACTCGGGCGAGGCCAGGCTGACAAGCGGCTTCAGTGTCGGGTACCTGGCCCAGGAGCCACAGCTCGACCCGACCAAGGACGTGCGCGGCAACGTGATGGACGGCGTGGCCGAGGTGCAGGGCATCATCGACCGCTACAACGAGGTCATGGCCATGTGGGCCGACCCCGACGCCGACTACGACAAGATCGGCGTGCTGCAGGCCGAGCTCGAGGACAAGATCGCCGCCACCGACGCGTGGAGCCTCGAACGAAACGTCGGCATCGCCATGGATGCGCTGCGCTGCCCGCCGGACGACGCCGACGTCACCACGCTCTCGGGCGGCGAGCGTCGTCGTGTTGCGCTGTGCCGGCTGTTGCTCAGCCATCCCGACCTGCTGTTGCTCGACGAGCCCACCAACCACCTCGACGCGGAGAGCGTCGACTGGCTCGAACGGTTCCTTCAGGACTACACCGGCACCGTTGTCGCCATCACCCACGACCGGTACTTCCTCGACAACGTGGCCAAGTGGATCCTCGAGCTCGACCGTGGTCGCGGCATCCCGTTCGAGGGCAACTACTCGTCGTGGCTCGAACAGAAGCAGGAACGACTTGCCCGCGAGGAGAAAGGCAACGAGGCCCGCCAGCGCACGTTGCAACGCGAGCTCGAATGGGTGCGGATGTCGCCCAAGGCCCGTCAATCCAAGGGCAAGGCCCGGTTGTCCGCCTACGACCGGCTGCAGAGCGAAGCCGAGGCTGCCGAACGCGGCCCCGACAAGTTGGAGATAACGATCCCGGTCGGAAAGCGTCTCGGCGACACCGTCATCGAGGTGCAGGGCCTTCGCAAGGGTTTCGGCGACCGCCTGCTCATCGAGGACCTGTCGTTCTCACTGCCCCGGGCGGGCATCGTCGGCATCATCGGCCCGAACGGCGCCGGCAAGACAACCTTGTTCAAGATGCTCACCGGCCAGGAGTCCGCCGATCAGGGATCGGTCACCATCGGCGACACGGTCGAACTGGCCTACGTCGACCAGAGCCGCGACGCCCTCGATCCCGAGGCCTCGGTGTTCGAGGAGATCACGGGCGGGGTCGAGCACATGAAGGTCGGCAACCGCGAGATCCATGGTCGCGCGTACTGCGCAAGCTTCAACTTCAAGGGCAGTGATCAGCAGAAGCGGGTCGGAGAGCTGTCGGGCGGCGAACGCAACCGTGTACATCTGGCCAAGGTGTTGAAGAACGGGGGCAACGTCTTGTTGCTCGACGAGCCGACCAACGACCTCGACGTCGACACGCTGAGAGCGCTCGAAACGGCACTCGAGAACTTCCCCGGTTGCGCTGTGGTCATCAGCCACGATCGCTGGTTCCTCGACCGCATCGCCACTCACGTGCTGGCGTTCGAAGGCGACAGCCAGGTGCGGTGGTTCGAGGGCAACTTCAGCGAGTACGAGGCGTGGCGCCGCAAGGAGCTCGGCGTCGGCGCCGAACAGCCCCACCGAATCAAGTACAAGCCGCTCGCCCGCTGATCGTTCGCGCCACCGTCGCGAGCACCGGCACCGAATCACCGGCAGAATGACGGCGATGCCGCCAGCCACCTCGCCGACCGACGCGGCGCTCGCGGCGCGGCTCGCCACAGAAGCCGGCGAGTTGCTGGTGCGCGTCCGCGACGAGCTCGAACGCGACGGTGCCCACGCCTGGCAGATCATGGACACCGGCGACATCGCCAGCCACCGGTTCCTCGTGCAGGCGCTCGGCGAATCGCACCCCGACGATGCGGTGCTCAGCGAGGAGGGCACCGAAGACCCGCGGCGGTTCGCCGCCGACCGGGTGTGGATCGTCGATCCGCTCGACGGCACGAACGAGTTCGGCGAGCGCGGCCGAAGCGATTGGGCGGTGCACGTTGCGCTGTGGGAGCGTGGCACGCTCACTGCCGGTGCCGTCAGCCTGCCCGCGCACGGCGTCACGTTCGCGACCGATCCCCCACCGACTGTTCCAACCTCGACGCGCGAGCGTCCCCGTCTCATCACCTCGCGGCACCGCGCGCCGTACGCCGCGGTCCTCGTTGCGAACGCACTCGAATGCGATGCCGTGCGTCTCGGTTCGGCGGGAGCGAAGGCGATGGCAGTCGTGCTCGGCGAGGCCGATATCTACGTGCACGATGGCGGCATGTACCAGTGGGACTCGGCTGCGCCTGCCGCCGTGGCGATGGCCGCCGGCCTGCACGCCAGCCGCATCGATGGTTCACCGCTCGTGTACAACGAGCGTGATCCATGGTTGCCCGACTTCCTCATCTGCCGGCCCGAGCTCGCCGACGCCGTGCTCGACGCGATCTGGGGCGATCGATCGCGGTCATGACAGGGCTGTTCACTCGATCGCAGGAGCGGGCGTGGAGCTGAAGGCAACTCGCTACGAGATCGATGGGCACGTCGCCACGGTGTGGCTGCATCGACCACAGCGACACAACGCCTG
>VFMC01000548.1 GCA_006515795.1 Acidimicrobiaceae bacterium
CGCACCCGCCGCACCCGCCCAACCCATGCGCCACATCTGCCTGGTGCTTTCGACCACGGCATGCCGCTCGATCTCGGCCAGGGCATCCGCCTGTACCTGCAGGTGCACCGGCCAGGTTACGTGGTCCAGGGCCTCACGGACGCTGCCGGTGCCCATGGCAAACAAGATGTTGGTGCCGAAGTCGTGCAGCACCAGCGTCACGTCGGGCGCAAACCACCGCGTCTTCGGAAACATCGGCGCGGCGAGATCGCCGAGGGCGTAGACGCACCATGTCGGATCACGACGCAGCAGGGCCCGAATGTCGTGACGGTTGGTCAGTGGCGGCATGGGGTCAGAGTTCGGATGCGGGCAGCGCCTGGATACCGGACGCCAGTGGGAAGCCGTGGGCCGCGCGGCACACGATGGCGACCTTCGACACCGATGCCGGTCCCAGGATACCGCGCACGAACTCGAGATTGACCGCATCCCGCAGCGACGGGATCTCGCTCCACTTGGCCTCGAACAGCTCGACGCGGCCACCGGCCTCCACCAGGAAGTCGACCTCTCGCGTGCGGTCGCGCCAGTAATACACCCGGCCCGATCGGCCGGCGCGCCGTTCGCGATGCCGCAGCTGCGCAAACACGAAGGTCTCCCAGATCGCACCGGCCGACGGCGACTGCCGCAGGTCGCGTACCGATCGGAGATTGAGGAGCGCACACAGTACGCCGGTGTCGCTCAAATAAAGCTTGGGGCTCTTGACGATCGACTTGGTCCGGTTCGAGAACCACGGCTCGAGCAGGACGACCTGGCCGGACGCTTCGAGGACCGACAACCACTGGTTGGCGGTGCTCGGGGCGATGCCGATGTCGCGCGCGAGGTCGGCCTTGTTGAGCAGGTTGCCGGATCGCAAGGCACAGGCGCGCAGAAACCGCTCGAAGTCGCGCAGGCTGCCGACGTTGGTCAGCGATCGGACATCGCGTTCGAGGTAGGTGGCCAGGTACGAGTTGTAGAACGCGGCGGTGTCGATGTCGGGATTGGCGTGCAGTTCGGGGAATCCAACTCGACGATGTCGGCGCGCCCGGCCAGCGACTCGGCGACGCCCCGCATCAACGTGAACTTCTGCGAGCCGGTCAACAGGAACCGGCCGCTCCGCCGCCGGTCGGCGTCGACCAGCGCCTTGATGTGTCGGAACAGCGACGGCGCATATTGCACTTCGTCGATAATGACGGGCAGGGGATGCCGGGCCAGGAAGGCGACGGGATCCTTGTCGGCTTGTTCGGCCTCGGTGGGCAGGTCGAGGGACACGAAATGGTGGCGGCGGAACAACCGGCGAAGCACGGCCGTCTTGCCGGCCTGGCGGGCACCGGTGACCACCAGCACCGGCCGGGTGCGGGCGGCGTGGCGCAACCGGCGCTCGATGTCCCTGGAGATCCACACCTGCTAAATATACGATTCGGTCGCATATTTAGCAAGGGTGGCAAGCGATGACGCGGAGGGGCGCCGCCGGGTGTATGGTAACTCCCATGCCGACCCCCTGGGTGCTTGCCCTCGCCTGTGCCGGCCTCGCCGTCAGTTCGGCTCTCACCCAGCCGGGTACACCGCCGCGTAACGACCTGCCGCAGCCCTACACGACGACGCGCACGTGGGGAGAATTGCCCGCGGGCGTGCAGTGGGCCGCAGTCACCGCGATTGAACCGGCGTCCGACGGCACCATCTACGTCGTCCACCGCTGTTTCGAGAACTCGTGCGCGGGGCGGCCCGAGGCGCCGATCCTGAAGTACAACGCCGCCGGCAAGCTGCTGGCGAGCTTCGGCCAGGGGCAGTTGGTCTTCCCGCACGGCGGCACGGTCGACCGCCAGGGCGACCTGTGGATGACCGACGCCGGCAGTGCCCCCGGCAAGGGCCATCAGGCGATCAAGTTCAGTCCCGACGGCAAGATTCTGATGACACTCGGTAAGGCCGGTGTCAGCGGCTCGGGCCCCAATCTGTTCGACCAGCCCACCGACGTCGTCGTTGCCCCGAACGGTGACCTGTTCATCACTGACAGCCATCGCAACGGCAAGAACAACCGCGTGATGCACTTCACGGAAGACGGCAAGTTCGTCAAGGAGTGGGGCCGCAAGGGCTCGGGCCGCGGGGAACTGAGCGAGCCGCACACGCTGGCCATGGACTCGCGGGGCCGGCTGTTCGTCGGCGATCGCGAGAACAACCGCATTGTCAT
>VFMC01000127.1:0-13060 GCA_006515795.1 Acidimicrobiaceae bacterium
AACCCCCCGGCCGTCGGCCACGGCCTCGTCGAAGGCGGCGATCACCCGTCGGGCGTGTTCGATCTCGGCGTCGGTCGGCGCCCACCCCTGGTTGGCGATGGCGACCTGGCCGGGATGGATGAGGGTCTTGCCGTCGAAGCCCATCTCGGCTCCTTGTACGCACTCGTCGCGGAACCCGTCGAGGTCGTTCACGTCGTTGTAGACGCCGTCGAGGATCGCCACGCCCGCCTCACGCGCCGCGACCAACGCGGTTGCGAGGTGGGCGACCAGCGGGTGCCGGCCGGGCACGAGTGCGGCGCGCAGTTCGCGAGCGAGATCGTTGGTGCCCATCACGAGCACGGACACGCGAGGGTGGGCGGCGATGGCGCGGGCGTCGAAGATCGCCGTCGGCGTCTCGATCATCGCCCAGATCGACATCTCGGCTGGGGCGCCGGCAGCGTCGAGCAACACCGACACCTGGTCGAGGGCGGCAACGGATCCGACCTTCGGGATCACCACGGCAGCAGCACCACTGCCGGCGGCCGCGGCGATGTCGTCGCCGAACCACGGTGTGTCCAGGCCGTTGCAGCGGATCGTCAGCTCACGAGTGCCGTACTCGTGCGACGACGCGGCGGCAACGGCCTGGTGTCGGGCCGTGTTCTTGGCGTCGGGGGCAACCGCGTCTTCGAGATCGAAGATGATCGCATCGGTCGGAATCGACTTCGCCTTCTCGAGGGCGCGCTCGTTCGCGGCGGGCATGTACAGCACTGAACGGCGTGGTCGCAGATCGCTCATCCGGGCTCCATTCAGAACTGGTAGCCGGCGGCGAGCTCGGGGTCGCGGGCGGCGAGCTGGCGGGCGAGGTTCACGACCACATGGCACTGCTTCACCGATGCGTCGTCCTCCATCTTCCCGTCGAGCATGATCGCGCCGGTGCCGTCACCCATCGCGTCGATGACCCGTAGCGCGTGGGCGACATCGGCGGGTCGGGGGCTGAACACCCGCTTGGCGATGGGGATCTGGGAAGGGTGCAGGCTCCACGCACCCACGCAGCCGAGCAGGTAGGCGTTGCGGAACTGGTCCTCGCAGGCAACGGTGTCCTTGATGTCGCCGAAGGGCCCGTAGTAGGGCAGGATCCCGTGCATCACGCAGGCGTCGACCATGCGGGCGAGCGTGTAGTGCCACAGGTCCTGCTGGTAGGTGGCGCGAGGCGCGTCGAGACCCTCGGCATCGGGACCTGGGTCGGCGCGCACGAGGTAGTCGGGATGACCGCCACCAACTCGTGTGGTCTTCATCCGTCGGTTCGCGGCCAGGTCGGCCGGCCCCAGGCACAGGCCCTGCATGCGTGGCGACGCGCCGCAGATCGCCTCGACGTTGGCCACGCCGCGGGCGGTCTCGAGAATTGCATGGATGAGGATCGGCTTGCGCAGGCCGGCCTTGGCCTCGAGCTGGGCGAGCAGCCGATCGACGTAGTGGATGTCCTCGGGGCCTTCCACCTTGGGGATCATGATCACGTCGATCTTGTCTCCGACCTCGGTGACCACCGTGGTGAGGTCGTCGAGCCCCCAGGGTGAATCGAGGCTGTTCACCCTGGTCCACAGCTGCGTGTCGCCGAAGTCGACCGTGCGGGCCACGTTCACCAGTCCGGCCCGGGCGGCGTGCTTGTCGCTCATCGGGATGGCGTCTTCGAGGTTGCCGAGGATCACGTCGACGGTTGGCACGATGTCGGGCAGCTTGGCGACGACCTTGTCGAGGTGTGGCGGGAAGAAGTGGATGACCCGGCTCGGGCGGAACGGGATCTCGCGGAGCGGCTCGGGAGCACCGACGGCGAGCGGCTTGAAGAAATCGCGGGGGCTGCGCACGTGTGGAGCGTATGTGGCTGGGATGTGCTGCGCGAAACGGGCACACTGGTCGACGTGCTCGACTTCGACTCGGACCTCTTCGACGCGATCCATTTCGATGCGATCCTCTTTGATGCGGGCGGCATCTTGGTGCTGCCCGACCCGACCGTGCTCGGCCCGCTCCTCGCCTACTACGGAGGCGACGCCACGATCGAGCGCCATTGCCGCGCCCACTACGTGGCGATGGCGGCCAAGAGCGCGGCCGGTGCGACCGAGACGTTCTGGCACCACTACAACCACGCCTACGCGGCGGCGGTGGGAGTGCCCGAACACGATGTCGGCGCCGCCGCCGTGGCCCTCGAGCACACCCGCAGCGCCCACCTCTGGCGGTGGCCGATCCCCGAGAGCTTGGCCGCGTTGGCGATGTTCCACGAGGCCGGTGTGCCGATGGGTGTGGTGTCGAACGCGAGCGGCCAGATCGAAGAGGTGCTACGGCGCAGCGGCATCTGTCAGGTCGGAACTGGAACAGGTGTTCCAATGCGGACGATCATCGACAGTCACGTCGTCGGCGTGTCCAAGCCGGATCCGCGGATCTTCGAGTCCGCCTTGGTGCACTTCGGTGAAACCCCGCGGCATCGCATCGTGTACGTCGGCGACTCGGTCACGATGGACATCGGTGGCGCTCGTGCAGCAGGTCTTCATCCGGTGCTGCTCGATCCGTACGACGATCACCCCGGGGCCGACTTCAAACGGATTCGTTCCTTGCTCGACCTGGTCGGCCCGACTGGCCACGTTTCGAGTTGATTCCGGTGAGCCGATGAGTGGCGACGGTCACCTGGTGAGCCCGCGGTGGACGGCCTGGCGCGCCGCGACCGATCTCGACGAGTACGAGTCGAGATTCACCACCGCGGCAGCCCACGGCGAGGCAGATCTCATCTGCGGGTTCGGGCCGAGGTCGGTTCTCGACGCTGGGTGCGGTACCGGCCGCGTAGCCATTGAGCTGCACCGACGCGGCGTCGAGAGTGTCGGTGTAGACCTCGACGACGAGATGTTGGAGCGTGCCAGGCGGCGGGCGCCCGACGTGACCTGGACATGTGCCGATCTGGCCACGTTCCGCCTCGACCGCTGCTTCGACGTGGTCGCGATGCCAGGCAACGTGCTGCTCTACTGCCGCGACGAAGTGCGTGCGGCCGTGGTCGAGCGGTGCGCAGCGCATGTCGCCGAGGCGGGTCTGCTGATCGCCGGCTTCACTCTCTCCGACGATGCCGGGTCGCACACGCTCAGTGCGCACGACGACGCCTGCCGTGAGGTCGGTTTCGAGCTCGCGCATCGCTGGGCCACGTGGGATCGGGCACCGTTCGACGCCCGCGGACGCGGCGATCGATACGCGGTGTCGGTCCATCGGCGGGTCGGCGCTCCACGCCCCTGAGACGCGCTCGGAGACCGCTCAACCACAGCGCGGGACATCCTCAAGGATTCCTCAAGGAATCGGGCCACATCGTCATCAAAGCGTCAAACAGAACGTCTATTCCACGAAACATCGTCGTCGTACGATCGAGCCACCCCCCCTTTCCACCGAGAAACGAGTGAGTGGCCGTGACCCACCACCTAAAACTCGAAGTCGCCAACCTTCGGCGCCGGCTGGTGTTGCTCGACTCCTCCGCACTGCTGCTCTCGTGGCTCCCGGTGCTCGTCTGGAAGTACTCGGCGGGCATGGAGCTTTGGAAGCTGGCGATCGTCGAGGCGGTGCTGTTCGCCAGCGGACTCGCCTTGTTCATGACGCAGGGCCTCTACCTCGCGCGGGTGGCCTCCAGCCGAGCCGAGGAGATCCGGCGGGTCGTTCGCAGCTCGATCGTGCTCGGGGTGCTGCAAGCCGGTCTGCTCCGGGCGATGAGCGTCGAGCTCGCGGTCCGCTGGCTGCTGGCCGGGCCGCTGGTCTCGGTGGTGCTGGTGCTGTGGTTCCGCGGCGGGTACCGCGCCTGGCTCAGCGCACAACGGGCGGCTGGGCATCACCTTCGCGACGTGGTCGTCGTCGGCGCCAACGCCGACGCATCCGACCTGGTCGAGTTGCTCCGCGATCACCCGGAGGCCGGGTTCCGCGTGCGAGGGGTGGTCGGCGATCCGTCGCTTGCCGCTCTGCACGGCATGTCGGCCCTACACCTCGGCCGCACAGCCGACCTCATCGGCCTGCTCGACCGAACCGGCATCCGCGGTGTCATCACGGTGGCGGGCGCCCTGCCGTCGCGCGAGCTCACGCCGCTCATCGCCGAGTTGGAGCACGCCGGAGTCCACATCCAGATCTCCACCGGGTTGCACGGCATGAGCCACCGCCGCCTGCGCGCCACGCCGGTGGCGTATCAGTCGCTCTACTACCTCGAGCCATCCGACACCACCAGTCCCCAGCTGCTGGTCAAGCGGGTGATCGATCTCGTGCTGGCGATTCCCGTGCTCGTGCTCGCCGCGCCGCTGATGGCCGTTGTCGCCGTCATCGTGAAATCGACCGATGGTGGGCCGGTGCTGTTCAAGCAGCGCCGCGTCGGCCGCAACGGCGTCGAGTTCGACATGTTCAAGTTCCGCTCGATGGTGGTCGACGCCGAAGCGCGGCTGTCGGCTCTGCGCGACGACAACGAACGCGTCGGCCCGCTGTTCAAGCTCGAGGACGATCCGCGGGTCACCCGCATCGGACGCTTCCTGAGGGCCACATCACTCGACGAGCTGCCGCAGCTCATCAACGTGTTGTGGGGAGAGATGAGCATCATCGGCCCGCGGCCCGCTCTGCCGGCCGAGGTTGCCCAGTTCGACGACCGCCTGCTCGACCGGTTGCAGATGCCCCCGGGCATCACCGGCCTGTGGCAGGTCGAGGCGCGCGACAACCCGAACTTCGGTGCTTACCGCCGACTCGATCTGTTCTATGTCGACAACTGGTCGCTCAACCTCGACTTCGTGATCCTCGTGGCCACGTTCGAGCAGGTGCTGTCGAAGGCGTGGCGCACGCTCACCCGTACCGGCTTCAACGCTCCGGTCGTAGCCATGACGCCGATCGCCGTCGTCGACCCGGTCGCCATTGTGGCGACCGACCCGGCGCCACCCGTGGCGCCGGGTGATGTGCTGCGCTCGGCCTGACGCTTCGGCCTGAGGTTCAGCCAGCCGCTCAGCCGGCCGCGTCGCACAAGCGACGGGCGATCACCTTCAGGCACAGGGTTTCGTCGGCACCCTCGAAGATGCTGAGCACTCTGGCATCCACGTAGAGCCGGCTCACCGGGTACTCCTCGGCGTATCCGTACCCACCGTGGATCTGCATCGCCTCGCGGGCGACCCACTCGGCTGCCTTGCAGACGTAGGCCTTCACCATGCTCGCCTCGGTCGCCCCCTCGCCCTTGGCCATGAGCCGGGCCACGGAGTAGCTGAACTGCCGGCCGGCCTGCACGAGCACCGCCATCCGGCCGAGCTTCACCTGGGTGAGCTCGTAGTCGAACACCGATGACCCGAACACCTTGCGGTTGTGTGCGTACTCGAGCGCGGCCTCGTACGCAGCTTGCATCACGCCGACAGCGCGGGCGGCGGTCTGGAGCCGTCCGTTCTCGAAGCCCTCCATCTTACCCGATGGTGTCGATCGGGCGGCCCTCCATCTTTCCTCCGGTGTGGGCGCCGCCGGCCGGCTGCGCGAACTCGAACCCGTGTGAGTCGCCACGCGGCTTGGGCACGATGAACAGGCTCAGCCCGCGGTGGGTCTTGGCGCGGTCGGGGTCGGTGCGGGCGAGCAGCATCAGCACGTCGGCGCGGGCCCCGAACGTGCACCAGGTCTTCACCCCGTTGATCACGTACCCGGCGCTGCCGTCGGGACCGACAGCAGGCGTGGCCGTGACCTTGATTCCGGCGACATCGCTGCCGTAGTCGGGCTCGGTGACTGCTACCGCGGCCATCACCTCGGCCGTGGCGAGCTTCGGCAGCCAGTGCTGCTTCTGCGCCTCGGTGCCGCCCTTGACGAGTGCTCTCGTGAGGATCTCCGGGCGGGTGATGAGCGAGCCACCGATGCCGAGCGAACCGCGGCTGAGCTCCTCGGTCGCCACGACCATGCCCATGTACTCGCCGTCGCCCCCTTCGCTGTAGCCGCCGTACTCGGCCGGCACGCTCAGGCCGAACGCTCCCATCTCGGCCAGGCCACCGATGATCTCCTCGGGCACGTCGTCGTTGTGGCGGTGCACGTGCTCGGCGCGCGGCACGATCTCGTTGTCGGCGAACGATCGGAACGTGGCCTGCACGAGCTCGAAGTCGCTGTCGAGATGAAGTGGGCCCGGCGTCTCGGCGAGCGAAGCGAGGAAGGCGGGGTCGCGAAACCTGTCGAGGAACCCATGTGCGTCGCGCATCGGCGCCGGGTCGAGGCCCCACAGCCGCTCCCGGCCGCAGAGGCGGGTGATCAGGTCGTGGGCCATGTCGGCGGCGAAGGCACAGGTGATGCGAGCCTCGGTATCGCCCTTGCCGCCGTAGTCGAGCAGCGCCCGCGCCGTCTCGACCTGGGCCGATGCGTGGGCGATGTCGTAGGCGAGGACCTGATGGGCGTCGGGCCCGCCGCTCGCCGCAAGGTGGCGGATGGCCTTGCCGACCACCCGCTGGGCGAGATCGATCACGTCGGCGGCATCGTGGAGATCGGGAGCAGTCACGGCCGAGACTGTAGTGAGCGCCCCCGCCGGCACACCCAACCGCTGCGGGCGATTGAACAAGGGCCGTTGCAACAGCGGCATGCGCCTGTGTCAGGCTGTCGCGATGTCTTCCATCGCCTCACTCGTCCGCCCGGCGCGTTTGTGCGTCTACTGCGGCTCCAACGTGGGTGCCGCCGCGTCGTTCCGCGATGCCGCCCGATCGCTGGGCGAGGCGATGGCGCGCCGCGGCATCGGGCTCGTGTACGGCGGTGGGCATGTGGGTCTGATGGGCGTCATCGCCGATGCCGCACTGGGTGCCGGCGGAGAGGTGATCGGGGTGATCACCGACCAACTCGTGTCGGCCGAGGTGGCCCATCGTGGTCTCTCGTCGTTGGAAGTCGTGCCCGACATGCACCAGCGCAAGGCTCGGTTCGAGCAGCTGTCCGATGGGTTCATCGCCATGCCCGGCGGGTTCGGCACGATCGAGGAGACCCTCGAGCTGCTCACGTGGAACCAGCTCGGAATCGTCCGCAAGCCGGTGGTGATGCTCGACGTCGATCAGTACTGGGCGGGTCTGTTCGACTGGATGGACGGTGCCGTGTCCTCCGGGTTCGTGCGCACCTCGCACCGGATGCTCGCCCAGCGCGCCCACACCGTGGATGAGGCGCTGGCGCTGGCGCTGGCACCCTCACCGGAGACCCCGAACAAGTGGATCGACCGCGACACCGGGCAGGTACCGATCACGGTTCCACCGGCACCCGTCACCGACGACGCATGATCCATCCGGTCGCGGTGGCGCGCCACCATGCCGACGCCTTGTTCGCCGCCGAGGCCGAGCACGGGTTGTCGCTGGCCTTCGTCGTGCGACGTGGCCGCGAGGTGGTCTTGGAGAGGTACGGCAGGCAGCCCGACACCGTGTTCGGGCCGGGTGGTGAAGTGGATGCGGACACCACGCTGCTGTCGTGGAGCATGGCCAAGAGCATCACCCATGCGGCCGTTGGGATCGCTGCGGCCGACGGGCTCGTCGATCTCGAGGCTCCGGCGCCGGTGCCTGCATGGCGTGGCACCGCGAAGGAGGCGATCACGTTGCAGCAGCTGCTCGAGATGCGCTCCGGCCTGCTGTTCGTCGAGGATTACGTCGACAACAGCGTGAGCCACTGTCTGGAGATGTTGTACGGCGAAGGAGCGAACGACATGGCCGCGTACGCGGCGTCGTTGCCTCTCGTCGATGCACCTGGCACTGCCTGGAACTACTCGAGTGGCACCACCAACATCATCGCCAGGATCATCGGCGATGCCGTCGGCGGTGGTCGTGAGGGCATGGAGACGTTCCTGCGCCGCCGCCTGTTCGACCCGGCGGGGATGACGAGCGCGCAGGTGAAGTTCGATGCGGCCGGCACCTTCGTCGGATCGTCGTACGCCTACGCGACGGCCCGTGACTTCGCTCGTTTCGGACAGCTCTACCTTGACGACGGATCGGTCGGCGGGGTTCGCATCCTCCCAGCCGGCTGGAGCGATCAGGCCCGGGCGCGGGTCTCCTTCGACCCCGAAGGTGGGTTCTGGTACGGCCGTCACTGGTGGCACTGGCCGGCCTTCCCGGGCTCGTTCGCGTGTCACGGCTACGAAGGTCAGTACATCGTGGTCGTGCCCGATCGAGAGCTCGTGGTGGTGCACCTCGGCAAGAGTCCGATCGAACGGCGCGAGCCGCTCGTCGGTCGGATCGCGGCGGTGATCGAGGCGTTCGGCGCGACGTGGCGACGGGCGAACTGCCGAGGGTGTCGGCCGACGACACCGGTGGTCCACCGCGACCCCGGAAGTACCAGTCGTTCCGCCTCACCCTGAAGCTGCTGCTGTTCGTCGGCGTGCTGTACTTCGCGAACGTCACCGTGGACCCAGGCGTCCGCATGGCCGCAGGCGAGCTCCGCTCCGTGAGCCCGGCGCTGATCGCGGTCGGGTTCGGGCTCGAGATCGCCGCGCTGTACTCGTACTCGCTGCTCACCAAGGCGGCGCTCGGCGAGGCCGGTCACCTCGTTTCGTCGTGGCGCCTGTTCCGCATCCAGATGAGCACCAAGGCGCTGTCGAGCATCGTGCCGGGAGGCAGCGCAGCCGGTTCGGCGCTGGGCTATCGACTGATGACGTTGTCGGGGGTCCCCGGGCCAGATGCCGGGTTCGCCCTGGCAACAGCCGGGCTCGGATCGGCGGTCGTGCTCAACGTCATCTTCTGGGCGGCGCTCGTTGTGTCGATCCCGATTCGCGGCGTCAACGGTGGGTACGCGACCGCGGCGATCTCCGGTGTCATCGTCATGGGCTTCGCCGCGATGCTGGTGTTCGGGCTGCTCGAAGGGCAGGGCCGAGCCGAGCGGATGCTGCGCTGGATCGCCCGCCGGATGCGGCTCGACGAGAACCGCGCCGCGGCCGCCGTGAAGCACGTTGCCGGTCGACTCGAGGAGCTGGCCGCCGATCGACAGCTGCTCACCCGCGTGATCGGCTGGGCCGCGGCCAACTGGTTGCTCGATGCGATGGCGCTGTGGGTGTTCCTCCGCGCCTTCGGTGTTTCGACCGAGATCGATGCGCTGCTCGTTGGCTTCGGGCTCGCCAACGTGCTCGCCGTCATCCCGATCACGCCCGGCGGCCTCGGCGTCATCGATGTCACGCTCACCTCGGCGCTGGTCGGCTTCGGCCTCACCAGATCCACGGCCGTGCTCGGCGTCGCGTCGTGGCGACTCGCGCAGTTCTTCTTCCCGATCGTGCTGGGCGGTCTGTTGTACGCCACCTTGCGGGTGGGCCCGTGGAGCATCCATCGCCGCGATCGTCTGGGGCGGCTCCGCGACATCGCTGCCGACGAGGCGCACAACCCGGAGCGGGCGCTCGACTTCGCGGTGCGCTTCGGTCATCGCCCCCATCACGACCCACCGCTCGATGGTGGATCACCGCGGAACCGGCCCGCCGGCCGGTGAGATCGCGGTTCGTCGGCGATCAGCTTCGAAGTGTGCCGGCGAGTACTCGCCCGGCGGCGTGCCATCCGCACATCCCGTGCACCCCGGCGCCCGGTGGTGTCGATGCCGAACAGAGGAACAATCGGCGGTTCGGCGTCGCATAGGCACGCGTCGCGATGACCGGGCGGAACACCAACTGCAGGCCGCCGTGTGCCCCCCCGGCGATGTCGCCTCCGATGTAGTTGGGGTTGTAGGCCTGTAGGTCGTGCGGCGTGGTCACATGGCGGGCGAGCACGATGTCGCCGAACCCCGGGGCGAACCTCTCGATCTGTCGCTCGATCGCATCTCTCGCGTCGCCGGTGTAGCCGTGGGGAACATGCGCATAGGTCCACAACGTGTGCTTTCCCGCGGGTGCGCGCGCGGGGTCGAACAACGACTGCTGAACCACCAGCACCAACGGTCGGTCGGGCATCCGGCCCGCGGCGACCTCGGCCTCGGCTGCGACGAGCTCGGCGAACGTGCCGACGACGTGCACCGTGCCGGCGCGACGGCAATCCTCGTTGGTCCACGGCACAGCGCCGTCTAGTGCGTAGTCGATCTTGAACGCACCGGGGCCGTGACGGAACCGCCGCAGCCTGTCGCGGTAGCGGGGGTGAAGCGCGTCGCCGGCAATCGCGGCGAGCTGCGCAGGGTTGGTGTCGAACAAGGCCACGCGATGTGACGGCAGGTCGGCCAGCGACTTCACCAGCGTGCCGACGCGCACCTCACCGCCGAGCCCGACCAGCCGGGCCACCAGCGCGTCGGCCACGGCCTGCGAGCCTCCCGCCGCGAAGGGCCAGCCGCCGGCGTGTGCGGAGGCAGCGAGCATCAGACCGAACGCCGACGTCAGCGGTCGGTCCAACGGCACCATGGCATGCGCCGCGCAACCGCCGAACAGCGCCGCCGCCGCGTCGGTTTGGAACCGCCGTGTCAGCCGAGTGGCCGGCTGCAGCGCCTTCAACCCGAACCGGGCCATGGCCACCGGATGGCGGGGCGCTGACAGCGGTGGGCCGAGCAGCTGTGGCAGCACCAGCGGCCAGTCATCGAGCAAGGGCTGCATCAAGCCGCGCCATGCCGGGCCATCGTCGCCGAGCCCTGCCGCTGTCGCACCCACGTCGCGGTGGAGCACACCGGCGCGCCCGCCATCGAGCGGATGGGCGAGGGGCACCTCGGGCCACACCCACTCCAAGCCGTGCGGACCCAGAGTTTCGAGCGACAGCGCTGGGGCGGAAACGCCCATTGCGTGAACCGCTGCGCAGACGTCGTGCACGAAGCCGGGCAACGTCAACTGTGCCGACCGGGTGCCGCCACCGATCGTGTCGGCGGCTTCCAACACCAGCACCGAACATCCGGCCTCGGCGAGTCGGACCGCTGCCGCGAGGCCGTTGGGTCCGGCGCCGACGACGACGGCGTCGTACTGGTCAGGGGTCACTGCCAGATCGTTTCACCTTCTCGTGATTGCCGACGACGATCGGCTCGGTTCTTCGCGACGGTGCCCGGTGGAGAGCTCGGCCAGCTTGTCGAGGTCGATTCGATCTGCCGGTATGGCCGCCACTTTGCACTCGGTCACGGCACGCAACGTTGCCGAGCGGGTGCCCCCCTCGAGAATGGCGCGTTCACCGAGGACGGCGCCCGGTCCGAGCTCGGCGAGCTTCTCGCCGTCGACCTCCACCACGAGGACGCCGTTCAACAACAGGTAGAGCTCGTCGTTGACGGCACCCTGCTCCACGAGCACCTTGCCCTCCTTCACCCGGCGGATGTCCGGCTTCTTGCCGCCGCGCATGATTGCGTCCTGCAGTTCGCGCTCCAGGAGGCTCTCGACTTCGCTGACCAGGGCCGGGGAATCCTCGGCGCCCCACGGCGTGCGTCGGCCGAACGAGTCGGCCATCCACTTCTTGTATTCGGCGACGCTGCTCTTGGCCACGAGGTTGCCGCAGTCGTCGAACAGCCAGTGACGCGGGAACCCGGAGGCGCCCGTCATCGCCGCCTCGTGCGTTCCGTCGGCGTGCATCGTCAACTCGAGCGTCGTCCATACGATCGGGGCGTGGTACTGGATGAACGGAGCGTGCTTCACAGCGCGAGGCATCGGGGCGCCAGTTCGACCACCCACGGTCTGGGTGAACCGCACGGAGGTAGGCGTCACTTCCGGCTCGCTCTGGTGATCCGGCAGCTTCACCGCCGGGATCGTGATCGATCCCACGCCGAGACCCACGGTCGTGGCTCCGATCACCCCGCCGCCGCAGTAGCCGAACGCCGTGATCAGGCGATCATCGTCGACCTCGATGTAGGCGCGCAGTTGGTTGGCGAAACGGAAGGATCCACGACACGGTGGTGATGCTGTGCTCGATCCTCATGGTCTTCTCCTCGCGCTTTCGTGTTCGTCAGGCGAGCGTGCGCCTCTGCCGCGGCAGGTTCCAGTGCACTGACTGGCGTCCATGGGTGTGGCTGGCATGCCCTCGGAGCGGGGTGCCCACGCCCCTGACACCATCGCGTCGATGAGGTTCAATGTGATGATGAACTCGGGGGTCTCACTGTGGGCGCGTCGAGAGATGCGGCATGGATGGACCTCGCTCGCGCTGTTGGCCCTCCTGGTTGCGCTGGGCGGCGGAGCCGCAGTCGCTGCAGCGGCAGCGGCCAGACGCACCGACACGGCATTCGATCGGATGCTGACGGCGACCCGATCTGCGAATCTGTTCGTCTCCGTTCAGAACGGCCTTGCCGGTTCCACCGACCTTGATCCGGCCTTGCTCGATCGGGCCGGCCAGATCGACGGTGTCAGGGGGTTGATGGCGGTGGCCGCCGTCGCGGTCGCTCCAGAGGGATTCCGGAACTACTACGCCATTGCCGTCATCGCCCGCCGCGGTGATGCGCCGCGAGTCATCCGGGTCGATGGCCGCAGCGTCGACGACATCGAGTCCTGGGCCGGCGACGAGGTTGGGGCGAACGAGGCGATGCGTGACCAGCTCGGCAAGGGCGCGGGCGCATCGCTCCAACTCCACTCGCTCACCCAGGAACAGTTCGCCGCTTCGTTGGGCCAGGATGCCGAGCTCGTGCCCGGTGGACCCGCCATGGCGGTCCGGATCGTCGGCGTGTTCCGCGGGGAGGAGGACGTCAGCGACGCCCCCGACCCGTTCCTCATCTTCCCGCCGGCGTTCTATGCCAAGTACCGGAATGCGATCGGGAAGGCCAACTTCGCGATCCTGATCAACGCAGATCCCGATGCCATCGATGCCGTGGCGGCGCAACTGACCGAGATCTACCCGCAGGCCGGCATCGGACCGCCGGAAGCGTATGCCGGCCGCATCGCCGACACCGTTGCACTCCAACAGCGAGCCTGGTGGCTGATCTGCCTGGTCGCTGCGTTGGCGGGTGCGGTGGCGCTGTTCCAAGCCAGCACGCGCTTCGGGCGAATCCTTTTTGCTGCCGACGGGGTCCACCGGGCCCTCGGGATGACCCGACGCGAGCGTCGGCTCGGAAGGCTTCTCGTGATCGCTCCTGCCGGGCTGGTGGGGGCCGTAGGTGCAGCCGGTGTCGCCTACGCGTTGTCGCCTCTGGCCCCTGTCGGTCTCACCCGGCGGGCCGAGCCCTATCCCGGCCTGCGTTGGGAGCCAGCGATCGTGATCCC
>VFMC01000127.1:13078-15304 GCA_006515795.1 Acidimicrobiaceae bacterium
GGCATCGTCGTCGTCCTCATCGTGTCCTTGGCCGTGGCGGGCGTGGGTACCGTCGCGGTCCGCCGGCGCGCCGAGCGACTCGGCACTGCAGGAGGTCTCGGTGGGCCGGTGGTTGCGTTGGGAACTCGGCTCGCGCTCGGCCCGGGACGCGGCGCCATCGTCGGTGTGCTCCTTTCGACCGCAGGGCTGGTCGGGGCACTGACGCTCGAGCGTTCCATCGACCACGTACTCGCCACGCCGGCGCTGTACGGGGCGGATTTCGACGCCGGCAACTTCCTCACCAGCGGCGGCAACATGCGGGCGGTGGCCGAGCAGCTGGCACCCGATCCCGACATCGAAGCGGTCGGCTTGGTGTGGGTCCAACTGCAGACCGCAACCATGGTCCGTGTGGTCGGTCCGGGAGGATCGGTCGATGTCGAACCGAGGGCGTACGAGAGCATCAAGGGCACCGTCACGGTCCGCCTCACCGAGGGTCGGGCGCCCGGTCGCGCCGACGAAGTGGCTGTCGGTCGCGCGGTGATGGATCAGCTCGGCGCCGACGTCGGCGACCGGATCATCGCGACCGGCGTCAACGGGGCGGTGCAGTTGACGATCGTCGGTGACGACCTGGATCCCGGCGTCGACGTCTCCGGCCAGGGTTTCGCGCTGACGCTCGATGGACTCGCCACCCTGGCCGACGCGAAGATCAGGGGCACCGTGGTGCGCTTCGCATCCGGCACCGACCATGCGGCCCTCATCGACCGCTACTCCGACCTCGACCTCGATGCGGTGATCCCTCCGTCGGAGGTGGGCCACATCGGTCAGCTCGGCGGATTGCCCGGTCGGGTCGGCCAGCTGCTCACGTTGCTCGGCGTGGCCGCGTTGCTCAACGCTGTGGTCCACACCGTGCGCCTCGGTCGCCGCGAACTGGCGATTCATCGTGCTCTCGGCTTTACGGGCGCCCAGGTGATCAGCGCCCACCTCTGGCAGGGCGTCATCACCGCGGTCGCAGGTGTTGCGGTCGGTGGCAGCATCGGGTTCATCGTCGGGCGGGCGATTCACCGTGAGCTGATCGGCAACGTCGGCGCGGTCGCCGCGACGGTCCTGCCGGGCGCGGTGTGGGTCGTCGCCTTCGCCATCCTCGCAGCCTGTCTGTCTTCCAGTGCCATAACGAGCACGGTGTCCCTCCGCCATCGTGCGGGCGCCGACCTGCGGGCGGAGTGACCGACGAGATGATCGCCGGCTGATGGGTCCGGTCCTCACGATCATGGTGTGGCAGGTGCGGCGTGGCCGGCGCTCTCTCGTCGTGCTCGCTCTCGCTGTGGCGCTCACGACCGCCTTCGTGATGACGGCGGCGACGGGCGCCCGTCGAACTGCGTCTGCCTGGACTCGGATGCGCGAGCACACGAGCGCGCCGGACGTCGAGTCGTGGGTGTATGCCGATGCCGACGAGTTGGAGGCTGCGTTGCGGGCCCGGCCCGATGTTGTGGCCACGGGGCAGTACGCCTGGATGTTCGTGTATGCGCTGCTGGACGGCGGGGACCCCGATGGTATGTACGTCGCCCTGTCCGACTCGTATGGCCGCGACATCGCCGTCCCGGTCATCGTCGCCGGCCGAGCCGCCGATCCGGCGAGAGCCGACGAGTTGACCATCAACGAAGCAATGGCCGAGCTCACCGGCCTGCGGCCCGGCGACCGGATCGAGTTGCGTTCCGGCCCCGAGGTGGTCGAACAGCCGGCGACCGTCGTCGGCGTCCACCGCGGAACCCGTGACCTCAACGAAGACGCCGGGCTGGTCTCCGCCATCCTCACTCCCGCCTTCGGACGCCGCCGGTTCGCGCCCTACCGCGACACCCGCTCCGCGACGAGCCCAGAGGGTTACCCGACGGCCGTCAGCGCCCGGTTCGCGCCGGGGACCGACCTCGACCGGGTCGTCGCCGACCTGCGACAGCAGTTCCCAGATCAGGCCCCGGGCCGCGTCGACGCCACGATTGCTCTCGGTGACGCGCTGGATGCCCAGCGCACCGCCTACACGCTGCTCGCCGCGATCGGAGCACTCGGTGCACTCGCGGCCCTCGGCCAAGCAATCACAAGGCGGATCAGGCGAAGCACCGATGAGCTGGCGGTGCTTTCCGTACTCGGCCTCAGCCGGCCTCAGCGGCTGGCCGCCGTGGTGGGCGCACCGCTGGCCGCAGGTGCGTCGGGCGCCGCCCTTGCACTCGTCGGCGCATACGCCGCTTCGTCGAC
>VFMC01000549.1 GCA_006515795.1 Acidimicrobiaceae bacterium
GGACTACACCAAGGCCTGGTCGGTCACCTCCAACCCGCCGAAGATCTGCAGCACGTCGAGCCCGCTCGACGGCGATGCGATCGCGGTCGACTTCACCGGCGCCGGCAGCTGCACCGTGTCGCTCACGGTCACCGATCCGATGGATCCGACCGACTGCGTCACGATCTGCACCAAAATCGTGGATGTCGATGCCCAGCCCCCGTGCGACATCGCGGGCGACTTCGCCACCTGCCTGAAAGATCCCGGTCCGACGAACGAGACCTACACCACCACGGTCGGCGCCGAGTACGCCCGCGCCTGGTCGGCCACCTCCGATCCCGCCGACATCTGCAGCATCCCGGGTGCGACGGACGGCGGCTCGGTCCTGGTCAACTTCACCGGCACCGGCGTCTGCACGCTGACGCTGACCGTCACCGATCCGATGGATCCGACCGACTGCGTCCACGTCTGCTCCCAGGTCATCACGATCAACCCGATCCCGCCCTGCGACATCTCGGGCGATGATCACACCTGCTTCCCGACCAGCGAGACCTACACCACCACCGTCCCTGACCAGTACACCCGCGCCTGGTCGGCCACCTCCACCCCGCCCGGCATCTGCAACATCCCGGGCGCCACGGACGGCGGCTCGGTCACGATCGACTTCACCGGCGCCGGCACCTGCACGCTGACGCTGACCGTCACCGACCCGAACGATCCCGCCGACTGCGGACATGTCTGCACGAAGCTGATCGACGTCGATGCCCAGCCCCCGTGCGACATCACGGGCGACTTCCACATCTGCCTGCTGGACCCCGGTCCGACGACCGAGATCTACTCGACCGGCGTGGGCGCCGGCTACAACAAGCAGTGGTCGTTCAGCTCCACGCCGGGCGGCATCTGCAGCATCGACGGCCCGGCGGACGGCGACCAGGTCACGGTCAACTTCACGGCGGCGGGAGAGTGCACCGTCACGCTCCGCGTCACCGACCCGATGGACCCCGAGGACTGCTTCCACGAGTGCACGCAGGTCATCACCATCGATCCGCTCCCCCCGTGCGACATCGCGGGTGACTTCGCCACCTGTCTACAAGCCATCGGTCCGACGACGAAGACCTACACCACCACCGTCGGGGCCGAGTACAGCCGCCAGTGGTCGGCCGTCTCCGAACCGACCGACATCTGCAGCTTCACGACGCCGACCGACGGCGGATCCGTCACGCTCAATTTCACCGGGACCGGTGTCTGCACACTGACGCTCACCGTCACCGACCCGAACGACCCGCTGGACTGCGGACATGTCTGCTGCTTCCCGTCGACCGAGATCTACACGACGTCGGTCGACAATCCGACAGGCCGTCCCGAGTCGTTCCCGGCCGCGGGTGTCGCCTACACCAAGCTCTGGTCGGCCACGTCGAACCCGCCCGGCATCTGCAACATCGTCGGTCCGACCGACGGCAACGAAGTCAGCATCGACTTCACCGGCGCCGGCAGCTGCACCCTGATGCTCTCGATCTACGATCCGCTGGATCCGACCGATTGCCTCTCGATGTGCACCAAGATCATCGACATCGACGCCCAGCCCCCCTGCGACATCGCGGGTGACCTGGCGGTCTGTCTCCTGGATCCCGGTCCGACGGTCGAGACCTACACGACCACCGTGGGCGCCGAGTACGACCGGCAGTGGTCGGCCACTTCCGTTCCGCCCGGCATTTGCGATTTCACGACCGGAACCACGGGCGGTTCCGTTTCCATCGGATTCACCGGGGCCGGCGTCTGTACCCTGACGCTGACGGTCACGGACCCGATGGATCCGACCGACTGCGTCCATGTCTGCACCCAGGTCATCGAGGCGATGCTGACGCCGCCCTGTGATATTTCGGGTGACGACCACACCTGCTTCCCGATGAGCGAGACCTACACCACCACCGTCGGCGACAACTACACCCGGACCTGGTCGGCCACCTCGACCCCGCCCGGCATCTGCAGCATCCCCGGCGCGACGGATGGCGGCTCGGTGACGATCGACTTCACCGGTGCCGGCAGCTGCACGCTGATGCTGGAAGTGTCCGATCCGAACGATCCAAAGGACTGCCACTCGGTGTGTACCAGGATCATCGAGTCCGACCCGCAGCCGCCCTGCGACATCACGGGCGACCTGCACACCTGCTTCCCGATGAGCGAGACCTACACCACCACCGTCGGCGCCGAATACAGCCGTTCGTGGTCGGTCACGTCGACCCCGCCGGGCATCTGCAACACCTCGGGCCCGCTCGACGGCGGCTCGGTCACGGTCAATTTCACGACGGCGGGACAGTGCACCGTCACGCTTGTCGTCACCGACCCGGCCGATCCGACCGACTGCGTCCACGAATGCACCCAGGTCGTCGAGGTGTCACCGCAGCCGCCGTGCGACATCGCGGGCGATGCCTCCACCTGCATCAAGGATCCCGGACCGACGACCGAG
>VFMC01000128.1:0-11631 GCA_006515795.1 Acidimicrobiaceae bacterium
GGGTGAGCTCGACCAGACCGTTCCCGCCGTACAGCTCAGGCGTCATGATCCCGTTGAAACCGTCGCGGATGCCCACCACGTCCCATCCACGATTTCGGCCGGCGAGCGTGGCCGCACGGATCACGGCGTTGAGCCCCGGGGCGTCGCCTCCTCCGGTGCTGAGTGCGATTCGGCGGATCTCTGGCTTCACGGGCCAGCATGCTAGGCGCGGGCGCGGTCGGCGTGGCCCTGAACGGTCAAACAGTCACCGTGAGGTCGGCAACCCAGCCCGACGCGTTGTCACCCGACATCGTGGCCATCTGGTGGACGGCGCCATCGTCGCCGAACACGTTGTCGCTCTCGAGCGACACCCGTTCGAGGTTGCTGCGGCTCGTTTCGTAGCCGGCCGCGCCGTACACGACCTCACACGTCTCTCGCGGGAACGCGAGTTGTGACGTGGCGATGGCGTTGCCGCCGTTGGTGGCCGAGGCCAGGTCCGCGTACACCTCGAAGTGGATGTGCGGCCAGCGGCCCTGGTAGCAGCCGGGATGGATGGTGGTGAACGACAGCATCCCGTTGTCGCTCGACTCTTGAACGCCGCGCAGGTAGTTCTCGTCGGTGATGCCGTTCGAGTACATCGAATACCGCCCGTCGGCCGTCGCGTGCCACACGTGCACCGCAGCCCCCGGCAGCGGCACGCAGCCGGCGTCGCTGTCGACGAGCGTGAGGTTCACGGTGAGGGTGATGCCGGCGGCCGTGCCGCTCGCCGAGCCGATGCTCGTGCGGATGTCCTGGCGCACGACACTTCCCTCGGTGAGCAGGTTTGGGCCGTTGGTGCCATCGCCTGGGAAGGGTCCGCCGGTCTCCGGTGGGGTCACCTCGCAGCTCGTGCCGGCTGATACATCGGCTGCTGCATCGGCTGCTGCATCGGCTGGGGTCGAGTCCGTGCTCGACGAAGCGCTGTCGTCCGAACTGCAGCCCACCAGTGCGATCAGTCCCGAGCCGGCGATCAGGCGGAGCAGGTTCCGCCGCTGCAACATGATCGGTGTGAGGTCGAGCGCGAGTGCGCATTCGACGTCGTCGGAGTTGCATTGCCGTTCCATGGGTGCCTCCGTTGTGAGTCGAGCCGTCGCGGCAAAGCTACGGCGTGACCCTGGCGAGCCGTCTGCACCCGGCGAGTTCACACCGGCCTCTTACCCGGTCCTGAACTCGTGCATCTCCACCGTCTGGAACAGCCCAGCCATCTTGTAGGGATCGCCGGCGGCGAACGCCTCGGCCGCAGCGATGTCGGGCAGCTCCACGATGAGACACGATCCGCACGGCTGCCCTTCGCGATCGAGCAGCGGTCCGGCCACGAGTAGGTCGAAGGTCGCGATGTAGTCGAGGTGGCTCGCTCTGGTCTGCAGGCGCAGCGCGAGGCTGTCGGGACGGTCGACGGCGTGGATCACGAAGCGCATGCCGCCAGCTTGCCACGGCAAGCTGTGCCGGCCCGGGCGATCTCGGTCGGTCAGGCGGTGCGGTAGGCCACACCGGGAACGACGCACAGGATCTCGAACAGCAGGTTCGCGGCGACCAGCGCGGTGTTGCCCGATGCGTCGTAGGCGGGGGACACCTCCACCACGTCGGCGCCGACGAGCGAGACGCCACGCAGGCCGCGGATGATCTCGAGGCCTTGGATGGCGGTCAGCCCGCCGATCTCGGGCGTGCCGGTGCCTGGTGCCACCGACGGGTCGAGGCCGTCGATGTCGAAGCTCAGGTAGGTGGCGCCGCCGCCTAGCTTGGCGCGCACCTCGTGCATCAATGGCGTGAGCGAGTGGTGCCAGCACTCCTCGGCAGGCACCACCCGTGCTCCGAGACCGGCCATCCAGT
This sequence comes from Acidimicrobiaceae bacterium, assembly GCA_006515795.1. Classification (GTDB taxonomy): domain Bacteria; phylum Actinomycetota; class Acidimicrobiia; order Acidimicrobiales; family Ilumatobacteraceae; genus VFMC01. The sequence goes on from VFMC01000128.1 coordinate 1,849, forward strand.
CGAAGTCGTCGGCCGCGTAGCCAGTGCCGCGTAGCCCGATCTGCACGGTGCGTCGAGGATCGACGTAGCCGTCGTCGATGGCGTGGCGGAGCCAGCTGCCATGGGTGATCCGCTCGCCGAACATCGTGCGGCTCACGTCGGCGTGCGCGTCGACGTGCACCATGCCGAGCGGGCCGTGGCGCTCGGCGAGAGCGCGGGCGATCGGATAGGTGATGGTGTGGTCGCCGCCGATCGACAACGGCACGCCGACGTTCTGCAACATGCTGCGGTAGTGATCGGTGATGATGTCGATGCTCGCCGCGAGGTTGAAGGTGTTGAGCGCGACGTCGCCGGCATCGCCCACCACGAGGCTCTCGAACGGCGCGGCGCGGGTCGCCATGTTGTACGGCCGGAGAAGGCACGATTCGGCCCGGATCTGACGTGGGCCGAAGCGCGATCCGGGCCGGTTGGAGGTGCCGATGTCGAGCGGTACACCCACGAACGCCACATCGAGGCGACCGTCGGTAGGCGGTAGGCGCATCATCGTGGCCGGCCCGCCGAAGCGGGGCATCGTGTTTCCGCCCAGCGGCTGCGGAAATGCGTCGTCGGTGCTCATCGGCGCCGGTCGATGTAGGCGTTGGCGAGGTGGCGCAGACGGTCGCGCCCGAAGCTGGGGTCGTGCCCGGCATGAACCACGGTGACGGGCAGGTCGATCAGGCGTTCCATCGTGGCGATGTAGGAGTCGATGTCGGACTCGGGGAGCTCATCGAGCAGCGGGCCGTCGTAGATGGCATCGCCCGAGAACAGCGTGCCGGTAGCGGCCTCCCAGAGGCCGATCGAGCCGGGGGAGTGACCGGGGAGGTGCAGCACCTCGAACTGTCGATCGCCGAGGTCGACGATGTCGCCGTCGTCGATCAGCCGCGTCACCGTCGCCGGGCGTTGCCGGAAGGTGTCGATGGCGACACCTGGCGGCAGTGCGCTGACGAAGAACGGGTCGCTCATGTCGTAGCCGCTCGACGCCAGCGCGGCGAGCCCCTCGACTCCCCACGCGACCACCGGCTCGAGCGACCTGAGCGGAGGGTTCTCCAGCAGCGATGCCTCCAGTGGGTGCGCGAGGCACACTGCGAACTCGTGGTGCGAGCCGATGTGATCGTCGTGACCGTGGGTGGCGACGGCCGTGATCGGATGGCCTTCGAAAAGATCGTCGGCGGCGCCGACGAGGCTGACGACCCCCATCCCGGTGTCGACGATCAGGTCTCGATCACGACCGGCGACATGCCAGATGTTGCAGCGCATCAGCGGCACCACGTAGGGCTCCCACAGCAGGGTGATCGAGTCGTCGATCTTCCGCCGCTCGTACCACGACTCCGCTGACGTGCGAGGCAAGGACATGACGGCACGGTACCTCGCCGTGCCGCAGCGATCGATCAGCCGACCACGGTGGGGTCAGGCACGTAGGTGCGCAGCAACCACTGGAAGTAGTGCCATCCCTGGCGTTGCGAACCGACGCCTGCATGGGCGGTGGCCGCAGCCTCGTCGCTGATCGGCTGGCCGTCGGGCGCCTTGATGTGCGCCTCGGCGACCCGCTCCATCACCACGAAGAAACCCACGCACTCGTCGACGGTGGCACCGACGGTGAGCAACCCGTGGTTGCGCAGCAGGATCGCCTTGGCCGACCCGATCGCGGCTGCGATCCGCTTGCCGCCGTCGGTCGACAGCACATCGACTTCGTGATCGTCGAAGATCTCGTGGTCGCGGAAGAACGCGCACGATTCCTGGGTGATCGGCCGGAAGTGCTGCACCAGCGCCGAGAAGGGAGTGCCGAACGGGGTGTGGGTGTGTGCCGCGCTGACGATGTCGGGGCGGGCCTCGTGCACCGGCCAGTGGATGTGGAACGCGGCTTGGTTGATGCTTCCCTCACCTTCCACCACTCGGCCGCTGGGCCCGACCAGCACGAGGTCGTCGACCGTGACGCTGTGGAACGGGGCGCCGTAGCGGGCCAGCCAGAAGTGATCGAGCCGTTCGGGATCGCGGGCACTGATGTGGCCATCGCCGAGCGCGCCCCATCGCTGCGCGCCGAAGATCCTGTAGGCGAGCGCGAGTCGAGTCTTGCGACGCGCCCGCGTCTGCTCGATGTCCAGGCCTTCCGGCTCGCCGTCGGCGGGGTCGAGCGGTGGGTACGCGCTCACACGAACCCCGGCGTGGGCCTGGAGAAGATCTCGCGGACCATCGGCTCGAAGTGCTCGAGCGGCGAGTGTCGGTATGCGGGGTCGAAGCAGTTCTGGTCCCACTCGGCACAGAACCGAACGGTGGCGTCGTAGAACTCGTGGCCCCGGAACGCGTCGCGCTCGTTGCGATCGCGGTCGTAGTGGTGGAACCAGTAGTAGCCCTGGAACAGGCCGTGGTGGTTCACGATCCACCAGTTCTGGTCGCTCACGTACGGTCGCAGCAAGGCGGCGGCGACCTGCGAGTGGTTGGCTGTGCCGATGATGTCGCCGATGTCGTGCAGAAGCGCGCAGACGATGGTCTCGGTGTCGGCTCCATCGCGTTCGGCGCGAGTGGCGGATTGGAGGACGTGATCGAGGCGCGACACCCGGTACGGCGACGGCCCGGCCATCTGCCCGAGCCAGTCGAGGATACGGTCCGCCTGCGCGTCGATCTGGTGCTGCTCGTGTTCGAACACGAGGTCGTAGTCGGCCCGCGTGCCGTGCTCCATCGCGGTGAACGATGTGATCGGCATGCCCGCGGGCTCTTTGCTCACGAGAGCACCATCGCGTTCTTGGCCTCGCCGGTCAAGCGGGCCAGGTTGCCGGTCATCTCGTCGGCGTCGAAGTACACGTCCTGGAGGTGGCGCGGCCCGTCGGGCGTGAACGCCTCGCGGGCGTGCAGAACCCGGTGGTTGTTCACGAACAACATGTCGCCGGCCTGCAGGCGGAAGCTCACCTGGTTGGCGCTGTCGCAGACAGCGGCTCCCAACAACCGGTAGGCGCGGTACCACGCGGCGAGGTCGGGATGATCGAAGGGGAGGGGTTGCATGAGCTGGTTCGAGAAGCGGAGATGGGTGAAGCGACCCTCCGGATCGCGCTCGACCAGCACGGCGCGGCTGAACGCGTCGGCCGTTGCCGAGTACTGCCGGAAGCCGACCTGCACCCGGCTCAGCACGTCGATCGCCGACGGATCGTGGCGGTCGAGGTCGTGCAGCACCGACCAGCCGTCGACCACCGTGGAACGGCCACCGTGCGCCTCGTTGACCAGCATCGCCAGCACCTGGCCACTCGGCGGGTCGGTGTAGTTGGCGAAGTCGTTGTGCGGGGGCACTTCCTCCGCGGTGTAGGCGACGTTGAAGCCGGCCGGGTCGACGCGCACATCGAAGATCTTCCCGATGGCGAGCTCGCGCACGGCGACTCCTATCGCGTCCATGAAAGTCAGCACGCTCCCGGGTGCGGTTGGAGACCCGGTGACCACGAGGGCGCCGTCACGTTGGAACGCGTCGAAGAAGCGGAGGCGACCGGCATCGTCGACGAGCACCTCGTCGTGACCGAGGCGGACCAGCTCGTCGCCGCTGCGCCACATGTCCGCCGCTCCACGTGACTTCGAGCGTTCCGTCAGTCACGGTTACGTCGGCCACGGCGGCGGGCGGCAGCGTCCAAGGGCGGATGCGGCGCTCGTCGGTCTGCACGATCCGACACTCGCCGCACTGGCAGTTGTCGCGCAGCCACTCGGCGAGCACCGTCGCCTCGCCTGTTGCGAAGCGAAGCCGGAGACCAGCGTCGACCAACGCCGCCGCGGTCAGCGGCCCTGTGGGGAACGCGCCGCCGACGGCGCCGATGTCGATCCAATTTGTTTCGCCCATCGTGTTGCCCGTCGTGTCACTCATCGTCGGCTCCGGCGCCCCGCATGACGGCGAGCAGCACCTGCTCGAAGTGTGCCAGCGGCGGCGTGGCACCTCCGGCGATCTTGCCGCAGTCGTCCCAGCGGCGCAACAGCACGGCATCTTCGGCACTTGGTCGCCGGGCGAACTCGTCCACCTCTGCCGGTGACAGCGCGCCGCCCTGCAGGCCAAGGCTGTGCACCGATGCCACCGACAGCTGGGCGAGGTAGGTGGGATCGGTGGCGCACAGGTAGCGCTTGGCGGCCACGTGGAGCCGGACCGGCTCGCTCACCGCATCGACGAAACGGGTTCGAAGCCAGTCGGCGCCCGTGTGCTCGTGGGCGGTGTCGATTCCGTGGTCGGCGGCGTCGTCGTCGAAGCCGTGCAGGAAGTGGCCGATGTCGTGCAGCAGTGCGGCCGCGACCAGTGCGGCCGGCGCGCCGGCGCGCTCGGCGACGTGCGCCGTCTGCAGCATGTGCTCGGTCATGGATACGGGTTCGCCGAGATAGGCGGCGGCGCCTCTGGTGTCGAACAGCTCGGCTATCTCGTCGAAGACGGCGACGGGGGTCACAGCGTCCTCGCCAGCACAGCGATCTTGCTGCGCAGCCCGTCGATGTCGGCGTAGCAGCCCTGGAGGTGGCGGTTCCCATCGCCGGCGCTGTACCCGGTGCGACCGTGGAGGACCCGCCGGTTGTCGACGATGAACAAGTCACCCGGCGTCAGCACGATGCGCGCCTGGAACCCTGGGTCGGCGAGCAGGCGGGCGAAGTGCCGGTAGGCGGAGTACCAGAGCGCCTGCGTGTCGGTGGCCATCACCGGCGGCAGCATCGATCGGCTGTTGAAGCAGACGGCGCGCACCTGACCCGTGCGGTCGAGCTCGAGGATCGGCCGGGTGGCGGCGAGGTGAGTGTGGGCGTCGCTGTAGGTGAAGGTGACGTCGCAGTCGGCGAGTGCCGCGAATCCGGCGGGGTCGTCGGCGCGGATCTGCTCGGCCACCCGGAACCCATCGACCACCACGTTCTCGCCGCCGGTCGCGCTCGACGAGAGGCAGTGGAGCAGCTGCATCGTGGGCACAGGGTCGCGGTAGGGGTTGTCGGTGTGCGGGCCGAGAGCGAGCGAGGTGTTGGCGAGGTTTGCCGGGTCGATCTGCGTGCGCACGTCGAAGTAGCGCCCGTAGTTCGTGACCCGCACGTGACCGAAGAGCTCGGCGACGCGGGCCACCTCGCCGTCGGCGATGGGCACGCCGTGGAGCACGCCGACACCGCGGTGCTCCACGCCGCTCAGCCAGCGGTGCAGTTCGCTGTCGTCGCCGGCGATCGCACCGTGGCGTGCTGCAGGGATGTGGCCGGCGAGCTCGGCCGCCCACGGTTGTCGAGCCCCGCCGGTGTGGGGTGGGGCGACGGCCTCGAGCTCGGCGAGCACGTACTGGCTCGTGTGGCCATCGGGGCCCCACCGCACCGTTGCCACTCCCGCCTCGACACGGGCCTCGACGACGACGAGTTCGTCGGTGAAACCGGCCGGGTCGATCAATCGCTGACCGCTCGGGTGAACGCACTCCGGGCACGAGCACATGTCGCGCAACCACACCGTCGAGAAGTGGATCGCGTCGCCGTCGGAGCCGATGAGCTCGACGAGTTGTCCGCGTTGCGACAACCGCATCGGGTCGTCCGCGACCGTCGTTGACGTTGGATCTGCCGGGGCGTTCACGTCCATCACCCATCCTTAGCACGGCGTTCGGTGGCCGGCCGCGCAAGAGACCGGCGCGTACGCGGAGTCGAATGCTCACCGCCGGTTCACACACTGCTCACAAGTCGATTGCACCGTGTCTCGTGCCCGCCGACGTGGCGGTCCTGACCTCAGGGAGAGTCATGAAGCTGAAGCGCATCACGTCGATCGCCACCGTCTGCGGAGCGATCGTCGCCACACTTGCCGTAACCGCCGGCAACGTCTCGGCGGCCGTTGCCGTGCGGGGCACGTTCACCCCGGTCGACCCGGTTCGTATCCTCGACACCCGCGACGGCACGGGCGTCGCCGACCAACACCGCGGCCCGCTTCGCGGCTTCGTCACGGTCTACCCATGCGGCAACGCCCGCCCGCTCGCGTCGAACCTCAACTTCATCGCCGGGGTGAACGCGGCGAACCAGGTGACGGCCAAGGTCGGCCGCGATGGCCGGGTGTGCCTGTTCACCTCCGCGCAAACTCAGCTCGTGGCGGATGTGTCGGGCTGGTACGCGGACGACTTCGCCTCGGTGCCCGGCTTCTGGTATCACCCGCTCACCGCGGCCCGCATCGTCGACACCCGCGACGGCACCGGACTCGGCGATCGGGCGGTCGCACCGCTCGCCGCCGGCGAGGTGCTCGCCGTGACTGTGCCTGGCGCCGGCGGTGTACCGGCCGATGACGACGTGCGTGCGGTGACGATGAACGTGACCGTTGCCGATGCTGTGTCCGCCGGCTACATCACGGTGTTTCCGTGCGATCTGCCGCGGCCCGGGGTGTCGAACGTGAACTTCGATCCCGCGAACCCGACGGTGTCAAACCTTGCCACCGTCCGGCCGTCGTCGACGGGTCAGGTGTGCTTCTTCGCGTCGGTGTCGACCAACTTGATCGTCGACGTGCAGGGCTACTTCTCGCCGCGGGCCGACGTGACGTTCACCTCGGTCGGCCCGGTGCGGATCCTCGACACCCGTGACGGCACCGGAGTGGTTGGTTCCCGGGTGTCTCGCCCGGCACGCGGCACGGTGATCGAGCTGCAGGTTGCCGGAGAGAACGGCGTGCCGCTCGATGCCTCGGCTGTGCTCTTGAACGTGACGATCACCGAGGCCTCCGGCCCGGGCTTCGTGACGGCCTGGCCCTGCGGCCGCCCCCGTCCGCTGGCGTCGTTCCTCAACTTCGTGCGTGGCGTCGACCGGGCCAACCTCACCCCTGTGCGGATCGGTAGCGATGGCAAGGTGTGCCTGTACGTGCACGAGGGCACGCAGGTGATCGCTGACCTGAACGGCTACTACACCACCGTCGCCACCTGACGGTTCCCTCGTCGCCAGCCCGCCCCTGGCCCCCTAGCCCGTGCCCCAAAGATCTGGGCCGATGTTTTCTCGGCGGCCGAGAAAACATCGGCCCAGATCGGCGCGCTCGGCGCGTTCAGGCGAGATTGATCCGGGAACTTTCGCGGTGCGAGGTGCATCGAACCGGAGGAGACCAACGAGGAGCGCAGCACCATGACCACTTCCAACACCGAGCACCGATCGGCACACCCGCGGCGACGAGTCATCATGCTCGTCGCTCTTGCGGCCGTCGTCGCAACAGCAGGGGTCGTCGCCTACGTCGCCGATCGCAACTCCTCGGAGACCACCGACCACGGCGGCGGCTGGATCGGACCCGTGGAAGGCGACGAGGGAGTCGTGTACGAGTTCCACGACGCGTCCGTCGCCCCCGACTACCACCGCAGCTACACGCTCACCGTGTGGAAGGGCTCGGCCAGGCTGGTCGTCGACTCCTACGGAGACGTCATCCACGACATGACGAAGCGCATCGACGACGCTTTGTGGCAGCGAACGCTGACGCTGGCGATGGAGTTCGCCGACGCCGACAGCGTGACCAATGACGGCTGCTCCGGCGGTACCTCGGAGGAGCTGACCGTGTTCGTCGGCGACGAGGACGGCGACGAGGACGTGGTGCACGTGTTCATCGATCACTGCGACACCAACGGCGGCGCGAACATCATGGAAGCGGTGGGCGAGGTGCTCCCGCTGTTCGACCTCGACACGCTTCTCGCTACCGGGTGACCGACCCCTCGTCGCCAAGAACAGGCCGGACGGCCCATTGGGACGGCCAGGCGTTCCCCGTAGCATCGGCCAATGCAAACCCGGCGGGGGAAGGTTCAGGGGGTTCTGCGCCGGGCCGAGGCGGTCACGAGGCGCCTCGGTGCAGGTCACGCCGATCACCGGCTTCCGCCGGGAGAGCTCGACTCCCTCGACGAGCTCGAGAAGGCCGACCGTGCCGCTCTGCAGCGGCGGGCCGAACGGTTGGGCCCGGTGTTCAAGGGCCTGGTTGGCGATGAGCGGACGGTGTGCATCGTCGGGCTCGCTCGTTGCCGTCGATTCCTGAAGGACCACGGCGACGATGTCGAGATCGTCACCCAAGATCTCACCGCGATGTTCCCCGGCGGGTTCCTGCGGGCCATGAGCGGTGACACCCATCGCGACTACCGGCGGGCCTTGGTGCGGGCGGTGCGCTCGGCCGACGGCGATGTGGCTCTCGCCGAGTTCGAGAGCCTCGCCGCCGCCGAGCTCCGTCGCTACGCCACGACATCGGCGCAGCACCAGAACCGTCCGGAGGCGTGGACCAGTTCGCTGTCGGACGTCTCTACGGGCCTGCTGGTGCGCACCTTCTTTGGGGCTTCACCCGGATCGGCGACGCATGCTTCGCTCGTCGAGGGCTTCCGCGACCTTGGTCCGTACGGACTCGTGTGGAACCCGCAGGCGCGGCAACACGCGGCGTTCGGTCGACTGTGCCTTGATCTACGCACGGAACTCGTTGCCCGTCACGAGGGCCGCAGCGAGATGTCGCCGACGTGCCTGCTCGCTGCGCTCGACGACGACGGCGAGCTCGACGAAACGATGCTCGGCAACCTGATCTACATGGTGGAGATGGGGCGATCCGACATCCACAACTTCCTCCGTTGGCTGTCGCGCTACGTGGCATCTGATCAAGCGCTGTGCGACGCGATCGCGCTCGGCGACACGACGCACGGCGTTCGGACCCTCGAGGAGGCCCTCGTCCTGGAAGTGCTGAGGGCCGATCAGAGTGAACGGCTCGAGCGTCGCACGCTCGCCGAGGTGACGTTCGAGGGCTACGTGATCCCCGCCGGCACGCATCTGCGGCTGTGCATGTGGGAGGCCCACCACGATGCAGCGGCATTCGCCGATCCACACGTGTTCGATCCCAGCCGCTTCCTCCACGCCACGCCGTCGAGCGACGTGTTCGCGCCGTTCGGCCTCGACCATCATCAGTGCCCGTTCGGAGCGCTGACGACGCGCATCGGTACCTCGTTCGTGAGGGCCCTGTGCGCGTACCGACCGACGCTCCTCGCCGACGGACCGCCCGTACGTGGCGCCTACCACTGGGAGCCGTCGCGCCGGCTGGCGGTGGAACTGGTGCCGCGATGACGAACGACAACTTGTACGAGCTCGTGGCCCGTCAGGCCCGTCGCCGCCCCGATGCCGTGGCGATCATCGACCGCGGGCCGGTGACCTACGGCGACTTGATGGCCCGCACCGACCGGATCGCCAGGGCTCTTGCCGGTCGCGGTCTGCGAGCAGAGGCACCCGTGGGTGTGCTCATGCGTCGCGATGCCGATCTGCCGGCCACACTGCTGGCGGTGTTGAAGGTCGGTGCGTGCTACGTGCCGCTCGACCTCGACGACCCGCCGGCGCGACTGGCCGGCATGATCCGAGGCGCCGGCTGCGAGCTAGTGGTCGGTACGGGCACCTTGCTGACCGCGCTCTGCGCCGACGACGCCAAGCGCGCCGACGAGACCCTCGGAGCAGAGCTGCTCGACGTTGCCGACCTGCTCGAAGCCGGCTGCCCGGTCGACGGCGCCGACCCGCTCGACGATGGATGCGACGACTTGGGGGTAGCACCGGGTGGTGATCGGCTGGCGTACGTGCTGTTCACCTCCGGCAGCACGGGGGCGCCGAAGGGAGTCGAGGTGGAGCACCGTTCGGTGGTGAACCTGCTCCATGCGGCGCGCCATCTCCTGGCCTTCGACGAGTCGGACCGATACCTCGCCGTGTCGACCATCGGGTTCGACATCTCGGTGGCCGAGCTCTTCGTGCCGCTCATCACCGGAGGTAGCCTGCTGCTCCGCGACCGGCGCTTGCTCCTCGATCCTGTGGCCCTCGCTACCGAGATCCGCGATCACCGCGTCACGG
>VFMC01000128.1:11665-23274 GCA_006515795.1 Acidimicrobiaceae bacterium
CGGCCCCACCGTTTGGTCGACCGTGCTCGCCGCCGTGCCCGACTTCCCCCGGTTGCGCGTCGCCATCTCGACCGGCGAGGCGATTGCACCGGCGGTGGCCGACCGGCTCATCGGGACCGCCGATCACGTGTGGAACCTCTACGGCCCGACGGAAGCGACGGTGTGGGCCACCGGTCACCGGCTCGGGCCGCCGTCGGGCACGCTGTCGGTGTTGGAGTCGCCATCGGCGGCGCCGGGCGCGGTGGCCTCGAGCGTTTCGGCCCCGATCGGCGTCGCGCTCGACAACGTGAAGGCCGTCGTCGTCGGGCACGACGGGGAGGATGTGCCCGACGGCACCGAGGGTGAGCTGTGGCTCGGTGGTGCGGCGTTGGCCCGTGGCTATCGGGGCAACGAGCTGCTGACGAACGACCGTTTCGTAGTCCGCGGCGAGCACCGCTTCTACAGAACAGGCGACACGGTTTCGCGTGACGCGCAAGGCGTACTGCACTACTTCGGGCGCAGCGATGACCAGATCAAGGTGCGCGGCGTCCGCATCGAGCCGATGGAGGTGGAATCGGCGATCCTGGCGGTGCCCGGTGTGATGGCCGCGGCGGCGACGTGGTTCGAGAGCGCGACCGGCGCCCGCTCGATTCTGGCCGCCGTGGTACCTCAGCCCGGTGTGCAACTCTTGCCGCGGCAGCTCCACGACGCGCTAGCCGACATGCTCCCAGGGCCGATGATCCCATCGCGGTTCGTGTTCTGCGACACGCTGCCACGTTCGTCGAGCGGAAAGGTCGATCGTACCGCGATCCGCGACCTCGGCCATGAGGACGCCGGCGGTCGCGTCGGGGTGCAACCGCCACTCACCGCTACCGAGCGCCGGCTGATCGGTGTTTGGGAACTGACCCTCGGCGTCGATGCGGTGGCGCGTGACGATCACTTCTTCACCATCGGAGGCGATTCGCTCGTCGCGGTCACGATGATGCTCGAGGTCGAGGAGGTGTTCGCCGTCTCGCTCCCGATTCGCGTGCTGTTCGAGTCGCCGACGCTCCAAGGCCTCGCGGCGCGCATCGACGAGGCGATGGTGCGACCCGACGCGTGGTCGAACGCCGAGTACGTCTTCCCTCTGGTGGAGGGCGAGGGGACGCCGTTCTTCTTCTGCGGGATCGATCTGAAGATGGCCCGCCGTGGCATGTGGGGCGTCGACTGCCCGCTGTACGCGGTGTCGCAGTGGGCCCAGGGGAAGGGCTTCCTGCAGGCCAGGTCGGTGGAGGACCTCGCCCGAAAGCAGCTCGAGGCGATCACGTCGATCCAGCCGTGTGGGCCGTACCGGATCGGCGGGTTCTCGTTCGGCGGTCTCATCGCTTTCGAACTGGCGCACCTGTTGCGCGATCGGGGTGATGAGGTGGAACTTGTTGTCGCGCACCTCGGCGCATCTTGCCAGCCTCGACGGCGTTCGTGGCGTGGTGCGTGGAGCGCGCAACATCGCCAAGCGGGTGATGGTGAACGTAGTGAACCTTGGGGGCCGGGTGCCCACGTGGCAGTGGCTCAACTACAAGATCGTCCATCTCTACGGGCGCCATCCATCGCACATCTCCACCCGGCTCGTACCGAAGGATCGTTGGCCGGCGTACTGGTACACGTCGTTGCGCCTGGCCAAGTCGTACGTGGCGCGTCCCTACGACGGGCCGGCGGCAGCGGTGTTCCTCGACGAGGGCGAACGAAGCGCCAGTTGGCGGGCCCTGCTCGAACCAGGCACCGCAACGTTCATCGTCGAGGCGCCGACGCACGGGGAGCTGTTCGCCGAACCCGCCGCGAGCCGATGGCTCGAGTTCCTCCGTCCGCTGGTGTCCACGCCCGCCGAGAGGAGATAGGCGGCAGCTCGCGATCTGCTCCCTACGATGGGGCTCGCCCATCGTCGCGGAAGGGGAACCACCGGCCTAGTCCACCACCGATTCCGGGGTCATCGACCACGTCGCCTTCCTCGCCACCGACACATCACCCATCGACCGAAAGGTGGCCACATGACCAGGCCCATCCGCATCGCCGTGCAGCTCCACCCCCACACGCCCATTACCGCCAGATCCGCGCCGCGGTCGTCGCCGCCGAGGAGGCCGGCGTCGACGTCGTGTTCAACTGGGACCACTTCTTCCCCCTCTACGGCGAGCCCGACGGCGAGCACTTCGAGTGCTGGACCATGCTCGGCGCCTGGGCCGAGGCCACGTCGCGGGTCGAGATCGGCGCGCTGGTGAGCTGCAACTCGTACCGCAACCCCGAGCTGCTGGCCGACATGGCCCGCACCGTCGATCACATCGGCGACGGCCGGTTGATCCTCGGCATCGGCGCCGGATGGTTCGAGCGCGACTACAGCGAGTACGGCTACGGCTTCGGTACCGCCGGCTCACGAATTGCCGCGCTCGGGGAGGCACTGCCGCGCATCACCGCTCGCCTGGGGCAGCTGAACCCGGCGCCCACCCGTCGCATCCCGGTCCTCATCGGCGGTGGCGGTGAGCGCAAGACGCTCAAGCTCGTCGCGCAGTACGCCGACGTTTGGCACGGCTTCGGTGACGCACCCACCCTGCGGCACAAGACCGAGGTGCTCGACACCTGGTGTGCCCAGGTCGATCGTGCGCCCGAGGCGATCGAGCGGTCGACCGCCGTGGAGGCGAGTCCCGACCAGGTGGGCGACGACCTGCTGGCGGCCGGCTTCACCCTGTTCACGATCGGCATCAACGGGCCCGCCTACGACTTCGGGCTCGTCAGGGAGTGGATCACCTGGCGCGACCAGCGCAACACCGCCCGCTGACCGGCTTACGGCAGCGTGCCACCGGTGGGCTTGCAGGCCGGGGGGAGGCACGAGCCGCCGCCGGCCGGCAGGCCTTCCCCGAGATCCGAGCCTGGCCGGTGAGCCCCGCGGTGGTCTGGTCGCCCGAGTGCGGCGCTGGACAGTTCGAAGTTGAGGATCACGTCGTACGTTGCGGCGAGGTCGACGAGCCCGAACCCGAACCCGGGCCCACCATCGGGCAGGTGGATCATCGATTCGTGATCGCAAGGTGAGAGCCAGGTGAGAGTGGCGTCAAGCCGATCCTCACGGCGCCTACGCCCTGTTGACCAAGGATCAGTGAGACCGTGCTCGTTCGATGAGGCTCATAAGGCTCTCGCCAACGGCGAATGGTTTGACAGCGACGTCGAGATGCTGGCCGGCCATTCGAGCCGTCGGCCATTCGTATGCTTCGGCTCGCGCCCGGTCGTCGTCATATGCAGGGCTCAGCTGCAGGAAGCAGCAGCCGTGACGCGTCATCCAGCTACTCGGCAGCGGCACCGGATCGTCATAGAACGATCGCGGCACACGTGGCGTGTCGGCGGCGATTTGGTCGCGCAGGTCCCCGTCGGGGATCAGGCGAGCCGTGACGTCGTCGCCCCACCACTCGTGCCACGGCGGCAACAACGGTCCATCGTGGGACAGCGAGTCGACGAACTCGATGAACGGGTCGGATGCTTGGTAGGTCAGCCCGTCACCGGGGACGACAGCGTCGACGAAGGCGACCACCTCCGGGCTCAACTGCTCGGCGAGCAAGGGCATCAGGACACCGGCACCGGAGTGCGCCACGATCACGTCAACCGAACTGGCAGCGGCGATCGCCAGGTCGAGGATCGCGCGCCACTGCGGGCGTGGTCCCGTCAATGCCCCCCGCAGGTCCGGAACCACGACTTCGAATCCAAGTTCGTGCAGTCGGGCACCAAGACGGTGGAGGGTCATCGGCCCAACGAGTGGACTGTGGATCATGAGGACATTGATCGACAGATTCTGGCGCGAACCGAGGCCGCCGCGCACTCGATCGATGAGCCGTAGCAGCTGAACGAACGACGCGCGTATGTTCGATCAGTCGTGAAGGCTTCGGCTACCCTCGAGTGGCCCACGTGAGGAGGGAAAGTTGAAGGAACGACGAAGGACGACTACCTCCAACTTCGGCGTGGGCGCCCGGGAGAGCCACGACTCAACGCCGTTCTACGAGAGAGCCGTTCGTTCTCGGCGACGCACGAGACATGGATCGCGTCGCCGACGGATCGGTAGCGCTAGTGGTCACGTCGCCGCCCTACTTCGCCGGCAAGCAGTATGAGGAGGAGTTGGAGCGAGAGGGCGTACCCGCTTCCTACCTCGAGTACCTCGAGATGCTGACCGATGTCTTCGCCGAGTGCGTACGCAAGCTCGAGCCTGGAGGCCGCATCGCGGTGAATGTGGCCAACCTCGGCCGTAAGCCATATCGAAGCTTGTCGGCCGATGTGATCCGCATCCTCGAACACGACCTCGGGCTGCTACTTCGGGGGGAACTCATCTGGCAGAAGGGAGAGGGCGCCAGCGGTTCATGTGCCTGGGGTTCGTTTCGGAGCGCTGCCAATCCAGTGCTCCGCGACATCAGCGAACGCGTGATCGTGGCTAGCAAGGGGCGATTCGACCGTGCCCGCTCCGTGAAGCAGCGCGCCGCTGACGGCCTGCCGCACGAGAGCACGCTGATGACCGAGGACTTCATGGCCATGACGTTGGACATCTGGTCGATTCCACCTGAGAGTGCGCGCCGGGTGGGTCACCCTGCTCCGTTCCCCGTCGAGTTGCCCGAGCAACTCATCGGCCTGTACACGTTCAAGGATGATCTCGTGCTCGACCCCTTCATGGGAAGTGGGTCGGCACTCGTCGCGGCCGCCCGTCTCGGACGGCGCTACGTCGGCTACGACCTCGATGACAGCTACGTCGAGATTGCGCGTCGTCGTGTCCAAGAAGCACTAGAGCCCAGCGTGCCCGAGGTTCAGGCGAGCCGGAGGCGCACAGTAGAGGCGCCGGCGATGGACCTCGATTGCGCCGAGGACTTCGGGAGCCGAGCCATGAAGGAAGGAAAGGCAGCGCAGAAGCTCGCCGAGCAGTTCATCGAGGAGGCCGGGTTCACGATCGCCGAGCGCAATCGACGCATCCGCAACACCGGCGTCACCGTGGACTTCGTTGCCACCGACGTGGACGGAGCAACTTGGTTCTTCGACGTGTCGGGCGCGTTCACGAGCCACAGAGGTGGACTGCTTCGTACCGACACCGTGTGGAAGTCCCTTGGACGTGCATATGCGCTGAAGGGTGCCCGCGGCGAGGTGCCGTTGGTCTTTCTGACCAGCCATCTTCCGAAGCAGCCCAGCGAGGGCGACACCGCGCTTCGAGCGGCCGGGCCTGACGCGTTCTTCGATGCCATCGAGATGCTTTCGCAGCACAGCCTCGAACGACTCGGGCGCTACGCCAAGGGTGGCTTCACCGACAACCCACAACCGGGATTCTGGACATCCCAGGACCTGGCCCGGAGGACCACTTTGTGGCCCGTTCCGTAGCGTGTGCGGTCGTTCGTGACGATCCCCGCCGCAGGTGTTCATCGCTGAGGACCAAGAGACCCTGAACTGGGTCCTCGCCTTGTCGCCTCATGGCGCGCATACCTGGACACGAGCTTGCCGACGGCATCGCCGCGTGCGTAGCTGCGCCAGCCCGCTCCCAGAAGGCCGCGAACACGCCCTCCGGCTGGTCAGTAGAGAGCGGGACCGTCGCCGAACTCGTCGCACACTTGCTCACTCAATGCATCAAACTCGACAGCATGAAGAGCGAAGAGGTTCGACCGGTGAAGCTGCACCGGCGGCACGTCAACCTCGACGGCCGCGCCTTCACGGTGCTCACCCTTCGGCCGTCGACCGACTACAGGTACGCGACGAACTACTTTCACGAGACTTGGCACGTGCTCACCGATCCCGCCGGGGCCTGGCTCCTCGGTCGGTTGTGCTGGTCGCTTGCGTTTCAGCGCCAGCGGGGCACGATCGTGGTGATCGATCACCCCTTGCTCGTTCCGAACCCGTTCGACGCCGACAAGTCCTCTCCGATCGTGATCGCGAACGCTGACCTTGCGCCTCTGAACCGAACGGCGATCACCCAGCTCAAACGGTTCCTCGCCCAGAAGAAGCCCTCGGAGGGGACCGTGCGGCTCGCGACGAGCGGCCTCGATCGCCTGCTCGCCGCGGACCCAGCGGGCGACCTGCTCGAGCTGCAGCAGCAGAACTCCGGCGTCTGGTGGAACGACCACCAGCGGCGCGGCTGGACGGACCGCGTCAATGGTGTGGTCGTGCTGGCAGCACCTCCACCGGTCTTGCAGTGGTGGGCGATTTGGTTGAGCCAACTCGGCTCGCATTGGTACCAGGGGTCGGACTACACCGAACTCGACCATCCGACGACTCGTCGAGGCGAGGGCGAGGTGCAGGTGTTCGCGAGCTTCGCCACGATGGTCACAGAGGCGATGGCAACGCGTGAACGGCTGTTCCCTGGCGTACCCCATCGCGAGCTTCTCGACGACGAACGCCGAGCTGTCTGGGCGGAGTTGCCCGCTTCCACGGCAGAGTCTCAAGGAGAGTCAGGACGATGACGGAGCGCAAACGCCTGTCGTAAGAGGACAAGGTTCTCAGCTACGCGAACGGCGGCCGGAACACGTACGGGAGAACGACACGGAGCTCTCGCAAGGTGATCCGGTTTCGCCAACGGTGAGTCAATGGCACCTACCGCAGCCGGGTTCACGACGCACCCGGTTCTGCAGCTCGAGACTCCGACGAGATCGCCGACCCAGTCAACGCCGTCCAACGGAGGCGTCGGCGAAAGGTGCCCTACACAGCACTCGGCTCGGTCGTCGACCGCAAGATCCGCGATCGCCGGGATGGCGAGGGGCGCAGAGTCGCCCGTGCGGGGCCGACTGCGCAAGCAGGCCCGCCGCCGGTCGCCGCCCTAAGCTGCGAATCCCTCCCGTTCCGCCAAGGGTGTTCGTGGACGTTCACCGAAGCCCACCGATGTACGGCGAGCGGCCGCAGGCGACGGCAGCGATGGCTGCCTCGATGCTTGATCCGGCGGTGGCGCGTCGTGTGCCGCCATGAGCCGACCACGAGCAACGGCGGGAGCGCCGCTCGAGATTCACTCGCCTTGTACGGTTCGGGCAGTGAGTCACTCGCCACACATAGATATGCCTGCCGCGGTCTACGACGCCTCCGCTGAGGGGTACGTCCGGTTCGTCGGCGTTGAGATCAGCGCTGCCACCGAGGGGCCTGTGGATCGGTCGTTGCTGGGTGCGTTTGTCGAGTTGATGGCCGACGCACCTGCCGGTCGCGTTGCAGATCTCGGCTGCGGGCCTGGGCGGGTGGCGGCATTTCTCGCCGCCCACGAGTTCGACGTCTTTGGAGTGGACGTCTCCGGGGTGATGGTCGTAGCTGCGCGCAACGCTCTCGAGCAGGGCAAGCTGACGGCTCTGCCGATAGCCGACGCCTCGCTTGCCGGTGCCGTTTGCTGGTACTCGATCATCTACACGCCACCGGAGCATCTTGACGACGTCTGCCTGGAGCTCAGCCGTGTACTAGCTCCGGGCGGCTACCTCCTGGTGGCGTTTCAGGCCGGCCAGGGTGAGGGTGTGCACCAAGCCAACGCTCATGGCACGAACCTTCCGCTCACTTCGTATCGACACGACCCCGAGGTCGTCATTCGGACCCTCAGCGGCACCGGGTTGAAGGTGCACCTTCGCGCTGTACGGGAGCCCCAGTTCACGCATGAGTCGTCGCCGCAGGCATTCATCATCGCTCGCGCCGAACCATGCCAGCCTTAGTTGAGCGAGCTGAGCGGGGACCGGGCAATGAACACGTTCTCAAGTCCAGGGCGGTCGGGAGCGTCTCGGACCGCGACGACCTCAAAGCCGGTCTCAGCCAACGACCGCTCGATCTCGGAGCGTGACCGGAAACGCAGCGTCGAGTGCGACGTCAGTCGCGTTCGGTCTCGCTCGACGACGTAGTGGTGACGGAACGACACCAACGGGAGCGCGATCTCTGTGATCTCGGTCCAGTGCTCGACGCGGCCCTCGGCGAGCGTGTCGTGGACGGAGAAGGTCGCCTTCCTCGTCCAACCTTCCCAGGCACGAGCCACCGCTTCTCGCGCTTCAAAGACGACGAACCCGCCGGGGCGGAGTGCCTGTCGGATCGAGGCAAGCACCAGTGACCACTCGGCGTCACCGAGGAACACCTGTGCGACGTTGCCGGTCATGGTGACGACGTCGGTGTCCATTTCGGGGATCACTGTGGCTTCGGCATGGATCCATCGAACCCGCTCGGCATCGGGCTTGCTGCGAGCGATGTCTAGAGACGCTGCTGCGGGATCGAGCCCGGCAACTTCGACACCTCGATCGGCGAGCTGGCAGGCGAACCTTCCCGTTCCACACCCGACGTCGAGCACGGATGATGCACTGAGCTCGTCGATGATCGCGTGGTAGTGATCGAGGTCATCACGGGCGCCGTCGAGCTCGTCGTACACCCTCGCGAGTCGCGGCAAAGCGAACAGATCATCCGGCACGGCAAGACGATAGGAGACCGTCAGCGCTGATTCGTTGGCATTCAGTCAGTCGCTACAGACTCCAACTGCAGAAGGTCCACGGGAGCGGTTCGTCGGGGACTGACACTCGTGAGCGATGGCGCCGTGTTCGACGGTTGCCCCGCACTGCAGTTGATCCGAGAGAGTTCGTGATGGCCTACGCAAGGCCTTCGACAGTCAACGGCCGATGGCGTTGTCGAGTATGAGGCGATGGTCGAGCATCCACGCAGCGGCTCGGGCGCGCCAGGTGACACCCCACAGGACTGGGAACCCATCGGCTGCCGGGCTCACGGTGTCGGGTCGGACTCCGTAGCCGACCGCTTCCTCGCGAGCGCTGCGAATGGCGAACTCCATGAGCTTGTCCACGAAGCCGGCCCGGTCCAACCTTCCGAATTCGTAGCCATCAAGGATCAGACCCAGTTGCCGGGCGCGGTCGACCGCGCTCGGCAGGTCGTTCAAGTCGCCGACGTCGTCGTCGTGCAGTTGGGCGTTCAACCAGCCGACCTGCGCCAGCTCCCAGTGCGCATCGACGGGGCCGGCGTTGTCCCAATCGATGAAGGCCACCGGCAGACCGTCACGAGCGAGGATGTTCCAGGGGCCGAGGTCGCCATGACCGATCACCGGGGTGTGGCCCGGCAACGTGCGAGCGAACCACGGCCGCCACACCACATCGGTTGGCGGCACGAACGATGCTGTCGCGTGGTGCAGTCGTCGAAGCAGGTGCCCAACGCGCCACGCGGCCTCGTCCGACCACGCCTTCGGCTGAGGGCTCTCACCGTCGATGAACGTGAGCTGCTCGCGCCCGTCTGCCGCGAAGCCAGTGCCCACCGGACAAGGCGCGGCGTCGAAGCCGGCTTGTCGCAGATGCGCCAACAGAGCGATGACGGTTTCGCTCTGGGGTTTGGCCGATCGCAACACGACGTCGCCCGCCTTGCGGACGTCGGTCTGCCATCCACCATCGAGTGACTCCTCCACGTCATCCGGCACACCACCACGATCTCACGTCCGAGACCGCTCCGTCTCCGGCGTTTCGTTGGCCAAGGATCAGTGAGACCGTGCTCGTTCGATGAGGCTCATCAGGCTCTCGCCAATGGCGGCGCCGGTGGTCCTCGACCGGCGGCGGGCCGGGCTGGGCGTTGGCCTGGGCAGTCGAACCGTGGAAGGGTTGGGGGCATGCAGCCGCCCATCCCCGCCACGATGCGTCAGATCAGGTCATTGGTCACCGCCGATGGCCAACTCCAGCTCTCGATCGCCCGCGTCGACACACCCGAACCCGCCCTGCACGAGGTGCTCGTTCGCATCGAGGCTGCGCCGATCAACCCGTCCGACCTCGGGCTTCTCCTCGCGGCCGCCAACGTCGACCAAGCGACGTCGACCGGCACGGGGGACGACACCGTCGTCACCGCCCCGATCTCCTCAGCCGTCATGCGCGGCCTCGCCGCGCGCGTCGGCGAATCGATGCCCGTCGGCAACGAGGGTGCCGGCGTCGTGGTGGCCGCCGGCGAATCACCCGAGGCTCAGGCCCTGCTCGGTCGAATGGTCGCCATCGTCAGCGGCGCAACCTACGGCGAGTACCGCACGGTGCCGGCGATGATGTGCATGGAACTGCCCGATGGCACCACGGCGGCGCAGGGAGCGTCGTGCTTCGTCAACCCGCTCACCGCACTCGGCATGGTGGAGACGATGCGCATGGAGGGGCATACCGCGCTGGTGCACACCGCCGCGGCATCGAACCTCGGCCAGATGCTGAACCGGATCTGCATCGCCGACGGCGTGCCGCTCGTGAACATCGTCCGCCGCCCCGAGCAGGCAGCGTTGCTGCGCGAGCAGGGCGCCATCCACGTGCTCGACTCGAGCGCCCCCGACTTCGTCGACAACCTGACGAACGCGCTCATCGCCACCGCCGCGACGATCGCCTTCGATGCGATCGGCGGAGGCACACTGGCCGGCCGGATCCTCAGCTGCATGGAGGCTGCCGCCAACGCCAGCGCCGCCGAGTACAGCCGCTACGGAAGCACCGTGCACAAGCAGGTCTACATCTACGGTGGGCTCGACCGCAGTCCCACCGAGCTGTCCCGCAACTTCGGCATGGCTTGGGGCATCGGCGGCTGGCTGCTCACCCCCTTCCTCGGCAAGATCGGGCTCGACGGAATGCAACGTCTACGGGCACGAGTGGTTGCCGAACTGACCACGACCTTCGCCAGCCACTACACCGACGAGGTCTCGCTCGCCGGGGCCCTGCACCTCGATGCGATCACGGCCTACGCCCGCCAGGCAACTGGCCAGAAGTTCCTCATCCGCCCAGCGCAGGGTTAGTTCAGGGCCGGTTTCGGGGCTGGTTCGGGGCCAGCTTCCTGCCGAGCTGCGGATCTGGGCCGAATTCGTCTCGTTCGCCGAAACTTCATCGGCCCAGATCGGGTGAGGGCGGGTAGACGGAGAACCGCGGAGAACCCCGGAGAACCACGCCAACCCGACGTCAATGCTGTTGTCAATGCCATTGACAACTGCGGGGATGACCGGCACCATGTCCGGCGTGAACGACATGAACCGCCGCCGCGAGCTCGTCGACCGGGTGAGGAACTTGGGGCCCGAGATCGAACGCCGCGCCGTGATCCACGACAGGGAGGCGAGCTTCCCCCACGAGAACTTCGCCGACTTCCGAGCCAACGGCCTGCTCTCGGTGTGCGTGCCGGAACGCTTCGGGGGAGGGGGCGCCAGCTACGCCGACTACGTGCGGGTGAGCGAAGAGGTCGGCCGTCACTGCGGAGCGACGGCACTCACGTTCAACATGCACAACGCCACGATGCTGTGGTGCGGTGAGGTCGCCGACCTGCTCGACATGTCGCCCGCCGATCGTGAGCTGCACGAGGAGATCCGCACCGCGATGTATCGCGGCGTGGTGGATGACGGGCTGATCCACAGCCAGCCGTTCTCGGAAGGGATCGCTCCCGGTGCCACGACTGGTGTGGCGACGCGCGCGGTTCCGGTCGAAGGCGGATGGCTCGTGACCGGTCGGAAGATCTTCGCGTCGCTTTCGGGTGCGGCCGACTTCTACAACGTCACGTGCCAGAGCCCGGGCGAGGACGACATCCGGTTGCTCGGCGTGCCGGCCAAGGCCGATGGTGTGTCGATCGTCGACGACTGGGATCCACTCGGGATGCGTGGCACCGTGTCGCGCACCCTGCTGATGAACGACGTGTTCGTGCCGCACACCAAC
>VFMC01000550.1 GCA_006515795.1 Acidimicrobiaceae bacterium
CAGGCGCTCCCAGCGGCCTGAACGGGTGACCCTGCCGGCTCGCCAGAGTCCACGGTTGCCTCGATAGTTTTCCCTGGGCGTGAAGTCACGCCTGGCTGGGATATCGCATGAGTGTGTCCGTGCCCGAGGCTCCGGCCTCGGCGCCAGCAGTCGACGTGGTGCCGCTTGGCGGCCTCGGCGAGTTCGGCCTCAACATGATGGCCATCTCGTGTGGGGATACCACCATCGTTGTCGACGCCGGTGCGATGTTCCCCGAGGCCGATCAACTCGGCGTCGATCTGATCGTGCCCGACCTGGCATACCTCGAGAGCCGCAAGGGCCAGGTCAAGGCGCTCGTGCTCACCCACGGCCACGAGGATCACATCGGCGCCGTGCCGTACGTGCTGCCGCACATCGACGGCCCGATCTACGGCACCGCGTTGGCGCTGGCCTTCGCCGGCAAGAAGCTCGAGGAGCACGAGCTCGATCCCAGGACCGTGGCCGTCAAGCCAGGCGACGCCGTCACTGTTGGCCCCTTTTCGCTGGAGTTCATTCGGGTCACCCACAGCATGCCCGACTGCGTCGCCGTGGTGATCCGCACGCCGCAGGGCGTCTTGCTGCACACCGGCGACTTCAAGGTGGATCAGACGCCGATGGACGGCGAGGCGTTCGACCTGCACCGGTTCGCGCAGCTGGGCGCCGAGGGCGTGCTGGCGATGTTCTGCGACAGCACGAACATCGACCGCCGCGGCTACACCGGCTCGGAAATGGACGTCGAGGACGGCTTCGAGGAGATTTTTACCAGCACCGAAGGCAAGATCGTCGTCGCCACGTTCTCGTCGAGCCTTTACCGCCTGCAGATCGTGGCCGACCTCGCGGCGCAGTTCGATCGCAAGCTGGCGTTTGTCGGCCGCGGCATGAACGAGAACTCGGTGATCGCCCAGCGCCTCGGCCACTTGCATCTGCAGTCGGGCGTGACGATCAAGGACAGCGACGTCTCCATCTTTCCCGCCCAGGACGTGGTGTGCCTGGTCACCGGGTCGCAGGGCGAGGCCAACGCCGCGCTATCGCGCATCGCCATCAACGACCACCGGCACGTCAAGCTGGTCGAAGGCGATCGCGTCGTGATTTCGGCGCGGGCCATTCCCGGCAACGAAAAGGCGATCGGCCGCGTCATGAACCACATTGCCCGCCGCGGCGTGGACGTGGTCACCGAGTCGAGCAAGCACGTGCACGTCTCCGGCCACGGCTCGGAGGAAGAGCTCAAGCTGGTGCTGTCGCTGGTGCGGCCGAAGTACTTCGT
>VFMC01000129.1 GCA_006515795.1 Acidimicrobiaceae bacterium
AGCTCGGCGTGGAACGGTTCGACGTGGCCGGGCTGGAGCGCGGCGATCTCCAGAGCGGCAACGAGGGCGACCTGGTGTTCGCCGCCGCGCCGTTCGATCTTCCCCAAGGACGAACCGGGGTGATCGTGTTGTCGCAGCAGGCGAACGCCGGCCTCGGACCTGCCGGCCGCTACTTCGTGTTCGCTGCACTGGTCACGGCGCTCGGTGGCCTTCTGGCGGCGATGATCGCGGCAAGGCGGTTCGTCGAGCCGATCACCGCCGCATCGGTGGCAACCACCAAGATCGCCAACGGGGAGCTGGCGACGCGACTCCCCGAACCGCCGGCGCATCAACGACACGAGCTGGCCGAGTTGTCGCGCAACGTCAACTCGATGGCCGAGACCTTGCAGAGGTCGCGAACGCTCGAACAGCAGTTCCTGCTCTCGATCAGCCACGACCTCCGCACACCGCTCACCTCGATCCGGGGTTACGCCGAAGCGCTGGCCGATGGCGCGGGTGATCCGGCGCGGGCAGCCGCTGTCATCACTTCGGAGGCCCGGCGGCTCGAACGACTCGTGGCCGACCTGCTCGATCTGGCCAAGCTCCAGGCATCAAGCTTCTCGCTCCGGCTGGAACCCGTCGATCTGGGTCAGCTGGCCGTGGTCGCGGTGCAGGGTTTCGAGCCCGATGCGGCCGAGCGCGGGATCGCGATCCTCGCCAACACCGAGCCGGCGGCGCTGCTGGTGGCCGCCGATCACGACCGCCTCGCGCAGGTGGCCGCGAACCTGATCGAGAACGCCCTGAAGTACGCCGACACCCAGGTTCGTGTCACGGCCCACCGCCAAGGCAGCGACGCGGTGCTGATCGTGCACGACGACGGGCCGGGCATCGACCAGCGCGACCTCGCCAACGTCTTCGAGCGGCTCTACGTGGCCCGGCGTCGGCCGTCGCGTCAGGAGAGCTCGAGCGGGCTCGGCCTGGCGATCGTGAAGCAGCTCGTGACGTCGATGAACGGCGATGTGTGGGTGACGTCCGAGCTCGGCTCGGGCGCGGTGTTCGGCGTGCGACTACCGCTGATCGGTGCGTGACTCAGAAACCGAGCCGGTCGCGAAGCACCGTATGGATCTCGACGATCGGCACCCGCACCTGTTCGGTCGTGTCGCGGTCGCGCACCGTGACGGCGCCGTCCTCGAGAGAGTCGAAATCGACCGTGACGCACAACGGCGTACCGATCTCGTCTTGACGGCGGTAGCGCTTGCCGATCGCCTGCGTCTCGTCGTAGTCGCACATGTACCGGTCGGACAACGTGGCCAGGATCTGCTTGGCGAGCGGCGTGAGGGTGTCTTTCTTGCTGAGCGGCAGAACAGCCACCTTGTACGGCGCCAGCCGCGGATGCAGGCGCAGCACGGTGCGCGTTTCGCCGTTGACGACGTCCTCGTCGTAGGCGGCGAGGAGGAAGGCTGCCATCGCCCGGTTGACACCGCCGGCGGGCTCGATCACATGCGGCACGTACCGCTCGTTGGTTGCCTGGTCGAAGTAGTCGAGCTTCTCGCCGCTGTGGTCGGCGTGCTGGATGAGGTCGAAGTCGGTGCGCTGGGCAATGCCTTCGAGCTCGCCCCACCCCCACGGGTACAGGAACTCCACGTCGGCGGTGCCGGCCGAGTAGTGGCTCAGCTCGTCGTCGGCATGCGGCCGCAACACGAGCATCTCCGGCGGGATGCCGAGGTCGACGTACCACTGCAGCCGGGCGTTGCACCAGTACTCGTACCAGGCCGGTCCCTCGGCCGGTGGCACGAAGAACTCCATCTCCATCTGCTCGAACTCGCGGGTACGGAAGATGAAGTTGCCAGGGGTGATCTCGTTGCGGAAGCTCTTGCCCACCTGGGCGATGCCGAACGGCGGCTTCTTGCGGCTGGTCTGGAGCACGTTGGTGAAGTTCACGAACATGCCCTGGGCCGTCTCCGGTCGAAGGTACACCTCGGTGCCGGAACCTTCGACAGGACCCGCCTGGGTCTTGAACATCAGGTTGAATTCACGCGCCTCGGTGAATGCACCCACCGCAGCACAGTTGGGGCACACGTTCGGATCGGTCAGGTGGTCTTGTCTGAACCGCTGCTTGCACTTCGTGCAATCGACGAGTGGATCGCTGAAGTTCGCCAGGTGACCGCTTGCCTCGAACACCTGCGCCGGCCCCAAGATCGCCGCGTCGATGAGCACGACGTCGTCGCGCTGTTGGACCATGGTGCGGATCCACGCCTCGCGAACGTTGCGGAGCATGAGCGAGCCGAGCGGACCGTAGTCGTAGCTGGAACGAAAGCCTCCATAGATCTCAGCGGAGGGGTAGACGAACCCGCGACGCTTGCAGAGGTTGACGATCTGATCGAGTTCGGTCGCAGCCATACGAACGCCCAGGCTACGGGAGCAGGGCGCCGGGCCGGCCGCCGATTACAGCCAGAGCGAGCGGACGACTCTGTCAGCTGGTGACCACGGCCGTTCGGCGGAGCTCGGTCTGTTCCGTGAAGTATCCGGCCACGTCAGCGATGAGATGCATCGAGCGTTGGGCGAACAGGCACACCGTGCCGTCGGCGGCGAGCTGCACCGTCACGAGGTTTGGCACCGTCTCGCCGGCGACGTAGTTGAGGTTCGAGACCGTCGGCCGTTCGGCGTCACATGGGTACACCGTGACGAACCCGTCGGCGTCGGGCTCGGTGACCGTGACGTTCATCGTCACCGCCGTCGCCCCGGTCGGGGGCACGCCACCGCGCCCGGCGACCTGGAGGACGATCACTTCTCCGGCGGTCAAGCGACCGGCGGTGACGACCCCGATCGGTTCGCGTGTGTCGAGGAGCCGTTCGGGTGCCAGCTCGCGATACCCATCGTCCTCTGCGACCGCGAACCATGCCGCGAGGTCGGCGATGACATGTGTGGTCCGCTGGGCGAAGATGCAAACGGTGCCCGCCGCCGAGAGCCGCACCGCGACCAGGTTGGGCACCGTCTGGCCGGTCAGGTAGTTCAGGTTGGACGCGGTCGGCCGCTCACGATCACACGGATACACGGTGAGGAACCCCGGACCTTCCGGCTCGGTCACGGTGACGTTCAACGTGACAGCCGACGTGCCGGCCGCGGGCACACCGCCCCGACCGGCGATCTGCAGTACAAGGACCGAACCGCCCTCGAGCTTGCCGATCGAGCCGACACCGATCGCCGCGCGAGTATCGAGAAGCCGTTCCGGAGTGACGGGATGTGCTCCCGCGCCGCCGTCGGCCTCGAAGGTCCCAGCGAGGTCGACGATGAGGTGCGTTGCCGTCTGGGCGTAGAGGCACACCGTGCGCGTGATCGAGAGCTTCACGTTCACCAGGTTCGGCACGGTCTCGCCGAGAACGAAGTTGAGGTTCGAGGCCTTCGGTCGGTTCTGGTCGCACGGGAAGACCGTGAGGTAGCCCTCGCCGGCCGGATCGGTGACGGTCACGTTCAACGCGACGGCTGTAGTGCTCTCCGCCGCCTGCGCGATCGCCAGCTCGAAGGTCTCCCCGGCACCGATTCGGCGCGCCGTTGGGATGCCGAGCGGTTGACGGGTGTCGAGCAGACGTACCGGGGTGAGCGCACGTAGCCCGGGAAGCCGAATCGGCTGCTCAGGCGAGGTCAGCGTCGGTGGCAACCGGGTCGGGTCGGGCCCGTCGACCGACAGGAACCCGAGAAGAGTCAGTCGAATCGTGGCCTCGCCGTAGATCCTCAAGCAGTAGTCGGCGGTATCGAGCGCGACATAGGAGATGGCGACTGCACGGTCGTTGGTCCAGCCGATATCCGCTCGGATCATCCGCCCACAGGCACCGAGGAGAGCCCCTCCGATGTCGGTCGGATCCAATGCCTCGATGAGCACGACTGCCGCTCGGGCGTCGGTCGGCTGCGCGTCGAGGGTCAGATCGACATCGACACCCGAGCGCAGGACACGGGCCTCAAAAATCACCGTCGGCGTGGCGAGGGGGACGTACTGGAGGCCTCCCGCGTGAGGATCGGCGGAGACATCGCCGAGAACGTCCACCACGATGTGCGCAGTGGTCGAGAGCGTCAAGCAGCCGCCAGCGCCCACGAACTTTCCGAAGACGACTTCGCCCCGCTCGAACACGAGCGACGGAATCGATCCAGGTTGGCTGCCGCACGGGTGGACGGTAGCCGTGCCAGCGACATCGGATTCGAGGATCCACACGTGGCTCAAGTGGCCCAGTGGAGCGGTAGTGACCTTGGGTGCTGGAAAACTCGGGGAGTTACGGGAGTCGAACAGTCGAGTGGGAAATTGACGAAGATCGACACGCCCGCCCGGAGCGGCGGCCGCTGGAGCTGAGGGCAGCACCGCGAACGCCAACGATGCGACGAAGCCGCTGACCAACGCGACGATCGCGCTGAAAGGGGAAGAACGATGGTTCAACATGGAGTTCCTCGGAATGGTCTGCTCATGGGTGGACGCAATCCTGGCCGATTCCGATGGGCGCCGAAGGCAACGGCGTCGTTCTTGACAAGATCGTGAGATCGCCAAGGCCGTCACCATGACGAGGGTCGATGGCGTGCAAGGCTGCACGAACCGCGACGAAAGGTAACGATCGATGTCCACTCGCCAGAGTCCTGCCGTCCTCGTTTCGTTGACGCTCCTGGCTGCGTGTGGCGGCGACTCGGTGAGCACTTCCGCGCCAAGGACCGCATCGTCAACCACCGCTGGCGCGACCACCACGTTCTCCGCGTCGACGACCGTAGTCCTCACTACCACCACGGTGGCGACTACCGTGGCGCCGACCACGACGACGCCACCGACCACTGCCGCACCGGTGACGGTGGCGGATCTGGTGCTGCGCAGCGATGGCATCGGCCCGATCGTCTTCGGGGCGCCAGCTGCCGAAACGCTCGGCACCCTCGCCGGACTGCTCGGGCCGGTCACCACCGACATCTCGATGGCCTATCCGATCGTCAGCGAGAGCGGATCGTTCACCGACGACACCGGCGAGGTCCTGTTCGAGTTCCCGTTCGGGCGCACGTCGTGCTTCGCCAACGGGTGGTGCGCCCAGTTCGGAGGTCCAAGTGATCTGGCACTCCAGTTCGTCGGGTGGAGCTACGGCTCCGACGCCGATCCGCCGATCGAACCCCCGCTAGTCACCGCAGCGGGGATCGGCCTCGCGGCGCGCTGGGCCGACCACCTCGACGCGATGGACGTACCCCCGGGGGGCTGCTACGACCTCGGTTACGGGGACGCCGACGGCATCTCGCTCGACCTGCTCTCGACCGGTGTGGCGTTCCTGGTGGTCGACGCGGCCGGCAACGGAACACCGACCCTGCCCGATCCTGCCGACGTCAGGGTGGTGTCGATGCGCGCCGGAGCGCAGGTCGGCTACCTCTACCTCGACTGCTCCGACAAAGTTGGCGAGAGGGCGAGAGGTCAGTGGGACTCGAACATCGCCACGGTGCGCAGGCGACGCTCGAGGTGGTGCTCCAGCGCCCGGTTGGCGTGACCTGCCACCTCGTGGGTGATCGGCCCGGCGGGCAGGGCGAGCGCTTCGTTGAGCCGCCCACCGAGCACCATCCGCATCACCTCGAGGGCGCCCGCGCTGATCGGCGCTCCGGTACGGCACGCTCGGCACAGCACGCCACCCTCGGCGACGTCGAACGCGACGAGCGGCTCGCTCGCACCGCAACGGACGCACTCGTCGAGCTCGGGGCGAACACCCTCGGAGGCCAACAGCTTCCAGTAGAACGACGAGACCACGAGCGGACCACACCGCTCGGCAACGGTTCGCAGCGCACCGACGAGCATGCGGAACAGCTGCGGCACCGGTTCTCGTTCCATCGTCATCTGATCCACGGCCTCGACGATCGCCAGGCCGTTGGTGAGATGGTCGAGGTCGCTCACGAGCGGAGCGAGCGTCTCGACCGACTCGGCCTGGCTCACGATGTCGAGCTCGCGACCCTGGTACAGCAGCAAGCGCACGTGACTGAGTGGCTCCAAGCGGGCGCCGAACTTCGACGTCGTCTTGCGCACCCCCTTGGCGACGGCCCTGACCTTGCCGTGGTGCTCGGTGAGCATCACCACGATGCGGTCGGCCTCGCCCAACTTGTAGGTGCGCAACACCACCGCGGTGTCGCGATACAGCGGTGAGGCCACGTCAGTCCAACCCGCCGAAGCGACGATGCCGTTGACGGAAGGCATCGAACGCTGCGGCCAGGTGCTCCGGACCGAGCTCGGCCCAGGCAACGCTCGCGTACACCAGCTCGCTATAGGCGAGCTCCCACACCAGCGAGCTCGGCAGGCGATCATCCGGGCCGAGGACGAGGATCAGGTCCGGCTCGGTTGCCGCTGGGGCGAGCAACGCCGCGGCGACGGCCGGTTCACTCAACTGATCGGATTCAGCGAGCTTGCGCAGCGCGACGACCAACCGCTCGCGGCCATCTGGTGTCGGGTCGACGACGACCGTGCAGCCCTCCTGGTCGGCCACGCCATGGTGGACCGGTCGGGCGGAGTCGGCGCCGGCGCCGCGCTCGAACGGCCGCAGCGTTAGCCATCGTGCTCCCGCCCGTGCCGACAGCGATCCGAGGGCCGCAACCCGTCCGGACCACTGCTCGTCGCTGAGCTCGCCCCATTCGGCGACCGTTCCACCGACGACCATGACATGACGGAGCTCGTGCTCGTCGTCACGGGTCGCAGCGGGCCGACTCATCCGATCAGTCTCCCACTTCCAACGCCCACCCGACGAACACCTCACGCCGGTTTGCCCCGGTTATCGTGGCCCGATCGAGGACCGAACCAACGACCCCGGGGGCGATCGCGGGCACGGCCGCGCCCGTCCGGCGCACATCGCCTGCATCATGGACGGCAACGGTCGATGGGCCAAACGCCGCGGGCTCCCCCGCACCGCCGGACACACCGAGGGTGAGGAGAACCTGGCCGCGCTCGTGCGTGTAGCCGTCACCCGCAACGTTGGTTGGTTGACCGTGTTCGGGTTCTCGACGGAGAACTGGGTGAGGCCGCGCACCGAGGTGCGCCACATCCTCGGTCTGCACCGCCGCCTGTTCGGTCGTGTCGAGGAGCTGAACCAGCTGAACGTGCAGGTCAAGTGGATGGGCAGGCCATTCGACACGCCGGGAGCGCGCACGCCGAAGTACGTGCAGCGAGCCATCCGCAAAGCGGTTGCCGACACGGCCCAGAACACCGGCATGGTGCTAACCGTGGCATTCGACTACGGCTCGCGTGCTGAGCTCGTGCAAGCCGCTCTCGACGCGCGGCGCGACGGCGAGATCGTGAGCGAGTCGAGCATCAGCAACCACCTCTACCTGCCCGAGCTCCCCCCGGTCGACGTGGTCGTGCGCACGTCGGGCGAACGGCGCATCTCGAACTTCATGCTCTGGCAGATCGTCGGGGCGCGGGTGTACTTCACCGAGCGAACCTGGCCGGAGTTCGGCGCCGCCGAGCTCGACGCCGCACTCGCGCTCGCCGCATCGTGACGGTCGGCCAGCCTGGTTCCGATGCCGGGTCCGACGCAGGGTCCGATCAGGTGGTCCGGGCACTGGCAACGGTCACGGCGGCGCTGCCGGCCGCGGAGGACCGACCCGGCCAGCGGGCGATGGCGGCTTCCATCGCCGCTGCACTGCGCCACTCGCGCCACGCAATCGTGCAGGCCGGCACCGGTACCGGCAAGACGATGGGCTACCTGGTGCCGGCGGTGCTGGCCGGCAAGCGGATCGTGGTCGCCACGGCGACCAAGGCCTTGCAGGATCAGTTGGCCAGCAAGGATCTTCCGTTCCTCGACGAACATCTCGGCCACCCGTTCCAGTGGGCCGTGCTGAAGGGACGCAGCAACTACCTCTGCCTGCAGCGGGTCCGAGAGTTGCAGGACTCGCAGGAGGGCCAGCTCGAACTGCAAGACGTCGCCGCCACCACCAAGGCCGAGATCAAGCGGCTCGCGGCATGGGGCGCCACCACGGCCACGGGGGATCTCGCCGAGCTCACCTGGGCCCCCACCGACGCCGCGCAGCGCGCCGTCACGGTGAGCAGCGACGAATGTCCTGGCGCCACCAAGTGCCCGCTCGGAGAACCGTGCTTCGCCGAGCGGGCGCGCCAGCGTGCCGCCGTGGCCGACGTGGTGGTGGTCAACATGCACCTCTACGGGCTCGATGTAGCCAGCGGTGGGGCGATCCTGCCCGAGCACGACGTGCTCATCATCGACGAAGCGCACCAACTCGAGGACATCATGAGCGACACGGTGGGCCTGCAGATCGGCCCCGGACGCTTCGTCACCCTGGCCGCCGCGCTGCGCCGCATACTCGACGACCCGGTGATCGTCGGCGGCGTCGCCGAGTCCGCGCAGGTCATGCGCGACGTGCTCGGCTCGTTCCTCGGACAGCGACTACCCGTGCCGTTCCCGGTCGCTCTACAGGACG
This sequence comes from Acidimicrobiaceae bacterium, assembly GCA_006515795.1. Lineage (GTDB taxonomy): Bacteria > Actinomycetota > Acidimicrobiia > Acidimicrobiales > Ilumatobacteraceae > VFMC01. The sequence continues at coordinate 8,401 of VFMC01000129.1, forward strand.
CCCTCGTGCGCAGCCGCGGACGAATCGAGGCCGCTCAGTCGGCGCTTCGCGCGATCGACACCGCCGTCGACGATGCGAAGCAGCGCAAGCTGAGAGCCCAGCAGCTGGCCACTCGGGTGCAGGAGCACATCGACTTGAGCCTCGGTTCGCTCGACGGGTACGTCGCGTTCGTCTCCGGCGGCCCGGAGCACCCCCGGCTGGAGGTGGCGCCGCTCGACGTCGGGCCCGTGCTGGAACGCGGCATCTGGTCCCGGCGCACGGCCGTGCTCACCAGCGCGACGATCCCGTCATCGCTGGCCTCACGGATAGGCCTCGACCCCGCCACGGTCGACACCATCGATGTCGGCA